>CAZVCQ010000077.1:0-9796 GCA_964626085.1 uncultured bacterium | reverse complement strand
ACGAATATGCGCTTTGCCATTTCGTTCCTCCGGTCGTTTCTTGCTTGGGATTCGGTACGGGACCAGCCTGCGGACTGCTCAGGCGTATACACACTTGGACCTCGCGCACGCTTCTCAAGCGGCTTCGGGACCTTGGTTTTAGTCTGTCGCCGGGCACAGGTCCCGCGTGTCCGGCTGACGATATTAACAACGGGCCGAGAGATGTCAAATGGGGGAGATGAGAGGGGACCAGGGGATCGAGGGATCAAGGGATCGAGTGCTGGTTAGTCGGTCCCCTTGTTCCTTCATCCTTCCGTCCCTTTGCGCGCGTGGCCGAGGGCGCCGACCATGTCGATTGCGTCGGCCGGACAGACCTTCCGGCATTCGCCGCAACCGATGCACTTGTCGGCCACGACTCGGTGCTGTTTGTCGGCTTCGCCCTCGATCGCCTTGAACGGGCAGGCTTTGACGCATGCCTGGCAGCCCGTGCACCGGGGGTTGATGACGGCTTTGGGCCGGCCCGGAGCGCGGTCGATGAAGGACCTGGTCGGGCACTTGTGGGCGCAGATGCCACAGTCGATGCACTTGGCGAAGTCCATCACCGGCAGGTTGTTCACCATCGTCAGGGCCTGGGCGGGGCAGACCTTGACGCAGAGGTTGCAGGCCGTGCAGCCGACCTTGCATACGTCCTTGACCGCCTTGCCTTTGTCGTGGGAGACGCAGGCGAGGACGACGAGCTTCGAGCGGGGAACAAGCAGCAGCGTGCCCTTGGGACAGCCCCGGACGCAGTTGCCGCAGCCGGTGCACTTCTTCTCGTCAATGACCGGCAGTCCGTTCCTGCCCATCGTGATGGCGCCGAACGGGCAGACCTTGGCGCAGTGGCCGAGACCGACGCAGCCGTAGACGCAGGCTTTGGGCCCGCCGAGCAGCAGGGCGGCGTGGCGGCAGTCGGCAGCGCCCTTGTACTGGAACCTGGCCGGGGCCATGTCCTTGCCGCCACGGCAGATGAGGACCGCGACCAGGGGCTCGACCGCTCCGGCTTCCTGCCCCATGATCTCGCCGATGCTGCGGGCGACGCCGGCGCCGCCGACCGAGCACTTGTTGAGGGCGGCTGAACCGGATGCAACCGCGGCCGCGTACCCGTCGCAGCCGGGGAACCCACAGGCCCCGCAGTTGGCCCCGGGCAGCACCGCCCTGACCGCGGCTTCGCGTTCGTCGACCTTGACCGCGAGCTTGACCGAGGCGATGGCAAGCACGATTCCGATGATGAGCCCAAGCCCGCCCAGCCCCGCGACCGATATCAGGACCAGCGTCCAGTCCATCGTTTAGAGGGAAATACCGAACAGGGAGGAGAACCCGAGGAACGCGAGCGATACCAGCGACGCGCCGACGAACGCAATCGGGTAGCCCCGGAACGACGGTGACACCGGGGAATCTTCGAGCCGTTCGCGGATGGCGGCAAAGAGGATTATGGCGAGCGCGAAGCCGAGCCCGGTGCCGACCGCGAAGAGGGTGGACTGGAGGAGGTTGAACTGGTAGTCGATGATGAGGAAGGTGACACCGAGGATGGCGCAATTGGTCGTGATGAGCGGCAGGTAGATGCCGAGAGCCGAGTAGAGTCCGCGCACGTATTTCTTCAGTACCATCTCCACGAACTGGACCAGCCCGGCGATGACCAGGATGAAGACCGCAGTGCGGAGGAACACGAGCCCCAGCGGTAGCAGCAGCACATGGTAGAGCAGCCAGGAGACCCAGGTGGCGAGCATCATTACGAACAGCACCGCCGCGCTCATCCCGACCGAAGTATCGACCGAGGTCGAGACCCCGAAGAACGGGCAGAGTCCGAGGAAACGCATGAGGATGATGTTGTTGACCAGGAACGCGCCCATCAGGATCTTTGCCGGGTTCATTTATGCCTCCTAGACCTTGCCGGCGGTCAGCCGGTTGACGATGCCCTTGAGAATGCCGATGAGAAAGAACGCGCCGGGCGGGAAGATCATGAAGAGCACCGGTGCGGAGCGGAACCAGGCCGGGGTGACGGCGTACCCGAACCAGGTGCCGGCGGCGAATATTTCGCGGATGCTGCCCATGACCAGCATGACCAGCGCGTAGCCGACCGACTTGCCGAGGGCATCGAGCAGGGAATCGAATGCGCCGTGGCCGTAGGCGAAAGCCTCGGCACGCCCGAGGATGATGCAGTTCACGACAATCAGCGGCACGAAGACGCCGAGTACCCGGTAGAGCGCCGGCTGGTAGGCCTGGAGCACGTAGTCGATGATGGTCACGAACGTGGAGATGATGATGATGAAGATGGGGATGCGGACCGAGGCCGGGACCACCTTGCGGATGAGCGAGACGACTACGTTCGACCCGGTGAGCACGAATGCCACGGCCGCGGCCATTCCCAGCGCGTCGCGGGCCGATACGCTGGTCGCGAGCGTGGGGCAGAGGCCGATCATCAGGATGAGAACCGGGTTCTCCTTGATGATGCCGTCCGCGAAGTAGCGCCAGCGGGTGGGAGCGCTCATTCTGAGGTCAGGTAGTGGAGGTATTGGGCCATGCCCTGCTTGACTCCGTTGGCGACGGCGCGCGAGGTGATGGTGGCCGCCGAGATGGCGTCCAAGGTGCCGTTGTCACGCTTGAGGCCGACTTCGCTTTCGGACTTACCGCGGAACTGGTCGCGGAACCACGCCTCTTTGGCTTTCTGGCCGAGGCCGGGTGTTTCCTTCATGTCTGAGCCGATTCCCACGCCGGTAATCCTCCCGGTTGTGTCGAGGCCGACCACCACCGTGATGGGCCCACCGTACCCGCGCGGGCTGGTTTTGAAGACGATGCCGATTCGGGTGCCAGCAGCGTCGTTCGCCGACCAGACGGTTCCCGGTTCGAGTTCCGAGAAGTCGGCCGCCCCGGGCAGGACCTCGGACAGCGACGCCTTCAGCGCATCGGCGGCCTGGCCGTCGATTACCGGCTTGGTGACGGCGTAGACCTGGGAGAGTGCCACCGCCGCGATGATGCAGGTCAACACGAGCGACAGCACTATCCAGGTCTTGCTCTGGAGCACTAGGCCGCCTTCTTCGCGCGCGGCAAAGCCCCGAACAGCCGCGGTTTGGTGAGCCGGTCGATGAGCGGAGTTGCTACGTTCATCAGCAGTATCGAGTAGGAGCAGCCTTCCGGGTATCCGCCGTAGAGGCGGATGAGCATGGTGATGACACCACAGCCGACTCCGAATATTACGCGGCCCCTGACGGTTACCGGTATCGTTACGTAGTCGGTGGCCATGAAGAAAGCGCCGAGGATGATGCCGCCGGAGAAGATGTGGAACCACGGCGTCAAGTGACTATTGGGCAGTACCAGCGCCAACACAATGACCGTACCCAGGTAGGCAGCCGGGACGCGCCAGTCGACCACGCGAATGGCGATGAGGAAGAGCGCACCGATGAGCAGCAGCAGCGCCGAAGTCTCGCCCAGGCAGCCGCCGACGTTGCCGAGGAAGAGCTGCTTGAGGAGCGGCAGGGAGTTCGCCTGGCGGATGAGTTCAGCCGGGTCCATTCCGGCAGGCGCGACCTCGGAGGCGCGGCGTACCAGTGCGAGCGGCGTGGCTCCGGTGACCGCGTCCAGACCGGACAGCGGGCCGCCGTTCGGCTTGAGCCAGAGCGACGTCATCTGTGTGGGCCACGACACCATCAGGAAGGCGCGGGCGGCCAGTGCCGGGTTGATGAAGTTGTGGCCGAGTCCGCCGAAGAACTGCTTCACCACGATGGTGGCGAACGCGGCGCCGACAACCGGAAGCCAGAGCGGGACGCCGGGCGGGAGGTTGTAAGCAAGCAGGAGGCCGGTGATGACCGCGCTGCCATCGAGCGGGGTCATCTTGCGGCCGAATGCCTTCTGGGCAAGGGCGTCGAACAGGAGCGACGACACTACGCACAGGACCACCAGCAGCAGCGACCTGAGCCCGAAGAAGTAGACCGAGCCGCCGAGGGCCGGCAGCAGGGCAATCACGACCAGCCACATGATGCGGCTGACCGTTGCCTGGGACCGAACGTGCGGGGACGCGGCGACGACGAAGAGGGGGGTAGAGGTAGAGGTTGAGGTAGAGGTCGGAGCCTTTGACTCCACCTTTGCCTCAGCCTTCGGTTCTGCACTCACTTCCGCTCCATTGCCGCCAGCTCGGACTTGGCGTACTTGAACTGGTGGACCAGACGGATCTTGGCCGGGCAGGCGTAGGCGCAGCAACCGCACTCGATGCAGTCCTTCACGTGTTCGGTCCTGGCTGCTTCGAGCTGGCCGCGCCGGATGAGGTTGTTCAGGCGCTGTGGAGCCAGGCCCATCGGGCAGGCCTCGATGCAGCGACCGCACCGTATGCAGTCGTGCTCGGCGAATACGGTGGCGGCGCGACCGAGAACGAGCACGCCGGAAGTGCCTTTGACCACCGGCACTTCATCGGTGCTTACCGCAATGCCCATCATCGGTCCGCCCATGATGAGCTTGCCGACCTCGGCCGAGTAGCCGCCGCAGAATTCAATCAGGTTCTTGACCGGTGTGCCGACGCGGACGCGCAGGTTCTTCGGCTCCCTGACCGCGGGGCCGGTCACGGTCGTCACTCGTTCGTACAGGGGCCGGTTGAGGCGGAGCGCATCCCGCACCGCGAGGGCGGTGCCGACGTTCTGCACCACGCAGCCGACGTCCATCGGCAGGCCGCCGGAGGGCACCTCGCGCCGGACCGTGGCCTTGATGAGTTGCTTCTCCGCGCCCTGCGGGTACTTGGTCTTGAGCTTCCGGACCGTGAACCCTGATGACGCGGCTGCGCCGGTCATCACCTTCACCGCGTCGGGTTTGTTGTCCTCAATCACGATAGTGACGCTCTTCACGCCCAGGACCCTGGCCATGATGGCCACACCTTCGACAATCTCGGCCGGCTGTTCCAGCATCAGCCGGTGGTCCGCAGTGAGGAAAGGCTCGCACTCGCAGCCGTTGATGAGCAAGGTGTCGATCGGCTTCTCTTTGGGCGGGGTCAGCTTGAAGTACGTCGGGAAGGCCGCGCCGCCCAGACCGACGACGCCGGACAGGCGGAGGGTTTCCACTATCTGCTCATTTGTGAATCCGGAATAGTCTCTCTCTTTGATGGCGTCATCCGGCGTGTCAGTTCCGTCCGAGTCGATAATCACGGTCGGGCCGCGCCGGCCCGTGAGCGGGTGGGGCAGGTCGGCGACGTCGGCGACGGTGCCCGAAACAGAGGCGTGGGTTGCAGCCGAGATGCGGCCCCCGGGCTCACCGATGAGCGTCCCGGTTTTGACCGGGCTGCCTTTCTGAACGACCGCCTTGGACGGAGCGCCTGTGTGCTGGGACAAAGGGATAAAGACCCGCCCAGGCAGGGGAAGCACCTCCACAGCTTTGTGTTCGGTTGCTTCCTTGTCTTCACGGGGATGTACTCCGCCGCGGAATGTCAGCATTGGACGGCGGGAATTGTAGCGCGAGGCCTCCAATTGTCAAGCAGCCGGCGCCAAAACGACGCGGTTTGACAGCCCAACCCGGTTGCACTACTCTCATGACATGAGAAACCTGTTGGTCCTTGTGATTGTTGCCGTTATTGCGGTCGGGTGCGGTGGCGCCAAGGCGGCCAGGACGGGTGCGGACAGCGCCGAGGCGTGGCTTTCTTCCACCATCGGTGGACAGAAGGTCGGCTATTCGGTCTACCGGTTCGACCAGGTTCCCGGCGGCTACCGGTTCGAGAGTTTCATCAAGATGACACTGGCGATGGCGGGCAAGGAGCAGCAGGTTCAATCCCGTTCGGAAGCCTATACCGGTCCGGACCTGACCCTGGTGAACTTCAGCTTCACTTTCTCGGCGGAGGACCACCCGTTCGCGGTCAAAGGCCGCGTCGCCGGCAACACGCTCTGGATTACAGCCCCGGGCAGCAAGGAAGAACGTAGTATCGATCTGACCGGTCCGGTCTACCCGTCTTCCGCCCTGGGTCGGATGGTGGTCGTAAGGAAGTTCGCCAAGGACTCGACCTACGAGGTGCCGGTTTTCGACGCGGCGGTAATGGGCGTGTCGCTGGCTCAGGTCAAGGTTTTGGGTCGGGAGAAGGTGAAGGCCGGGGGCCGGGAATACGACGCGCTCAAGTTCACGACCAGGATGGCCAAGACTGAGGTGACGTCGTGGATTGACGACAAAGGCATGGCGATTGTTGAAACGTCGCCGCCGGGCATAAGGTCGGAACGGACCACGGCGGACCAGGTGCTGAAGGCCGAACCCGAGGGCGAGAAGTTCGACGTGCTGACCGTTTTCCGTGTGCCGGTCGACACCGTGATTCCCGAAGGGGCAATGGTCAATCGCCTCAAGCTGGAAATCACCGGCATCGACCCCAAAGAGCACGACCTGGACGGGCCGGGCCAGCAGGTCCTGAGCACAGACCCGCTGGTGGTCGAAATCAAGACACCGGAGGTCCCGACCGAGCCGGTGGCGCTGCCCATTGCTGCGGAGAGCGAATATCTGATGCCGACGGTCTCAATCCAGTGCGACGCACCCGAGGTCAAGGCCAGGTTGAACGAGGCAATCGGCGATGAGAAGGATGGAGTGGCCGCGACCCGCAAGCTCGTGTCATGGGTCTTCACTGTCGTCGAGAAACAGCCGACCGCGTCTTTCCCGAACGCGCTCGACGTGCTCAAGACGATGAAAGGCGACTGCAACGAACACGCGGTCCTGTTTGCCGCGCTTGCCCGGGCAGCCGGCATTCCGACGCGTATCGCAGTCGGGTTGCTCTACATGAACCAGGCGTTCTATTATCACGCGTGGAACGAGGTCTACCTCGGCAAGTGGATTCCGGTTGACGCGACGTTCGGCGAGTTCCCGGCCAGCGCATTGCACCTCAAGCTCGCCCAGGGCGAGCTGACTCAACAGGCGGAGATTCTCGGCCTGGTCGGGGTCATCGGCATCAAGGTCAAAGAGTTCGGCCTCGCTCCGGCCAAGTAGCCGGTCACAGACTCCAAGCCCCGGTTCGCTGAACCGGGGGCTACGCCTTCGTCCAGCTCGGAAGGTCGCAACACGGCAACATCTTGCGTCCGTATTTCGTATCCGCGCCCGGTGGGCTGAGCAAGCGGTCTGCGGCCTAAGGCTTGCCGGACTTCAACCAACCGTCGAGTGACGAAGTGCTCTCCCGCTTGCGAACGCGCGTCAGGCGAAGCCCCTGCTGCAGAGTGGCGCGGCCATAGCTGCGCAGCAGGTCGGCCGACCGCCGGACGTAGTATGGCCACAGATGCATGGAATCGCGGGCTCGCGGATACCGCTGCGCCAGTTCCTTCCGGGGGAGGAAGATTGCATCCCGGAGAGCTTTCACCCTCGCCAGGCTCCACCTCCCGCCGAGCCGGTTTCTGAAAGGCAACAGCGACCAATCGTCGTACCCTTGCTGCGCGAGCACGCATTCCGTCGCCTGCCCGAGTAGCCTCGCATTGATGCCCCTGGGAACCAGCTCACTCGGAGTATCCTCGGGCACGGGCGCCCCCAGCAGGTCCTTCGCAAGCCGAAGGGAGAGACCTGCGTACCGGGACGCGTCCCACTCGCGGGCCGACTGTTTGACCTGCGGCCAGTCCAGGTCGTCGCGGAAGTGGTGAACGGTCTCGGCAATGTCGCAGAGGTGGCGCAGCCCCACGCAACCGTGTTGGTAGCAGAAGTGCAGACAGAGGTGCAGCAGCAGGTCTTCCGGCGAAAGCGAGAGCACCTCGACGCCGGCGGTCAAGGCCGGGCGCGCCCTTTCCCAGAGGCTTGCGGGCACGACTCGGACCGGTCCGGTTGGGGCGACGATGGTCCAGTGGAGCTCAATGGCCAGGTCACGAATCAGGACCGGCCGGGCGTGCTTAGTCTCTCCGTTGCTCGGCTCGCCGTCCCCGCATTGCGCTCCGGGCGCCGCCTGGCCATGCTGTTTCAGATGAATACCGCCCATGCCGAGCATAAGCGCCTCGGCTCTGGCCAAGTCTGCGCGTGGGACCATGATGTCGTTGTCGCACATCGGCCGGAGCGCGACGTCGCCGTAGACCGCCTCGGCCAGGCAGGCGCCCTTCAGCACAATCACCTTGACGCCGGAACTGCGCAGGCGGCGCAGCACGGTCCCGAGCTTTCGATAGAGGCGCGTGTTCCGGTCGTGGCTGTTGAAGTAGGACCGGCGCAACCGCTTCCACACATCGGCCGGGACGTCGGCCCGCGCGTCGCTTTCCTTGAGGCGCTTGAAGAGCAGCGGGGCGACGTGCTCGCGCGTGGCCACTTCGAACACCTCGTTCCAGTCAGTGGTCGGCTGACGGCTGACGGCTGACAGCGCACGGCCTTGGGACAGGGACCCGAGGAGCACCTCGGCCGCCGGGCTGGGTTTCGTCATCGGGGCCGGTGGCTGCCGGCTCGCGACTTCCGACTTCGGACCCGGGACTTTGCAGGAGCGGCCTGCTTCCCGGCCCGCGGGCGCGACGGGCGCTGGTCGCGCCAGTCTCTCATTATGTCATTTGCGCTCGCGACGACTCGCCGGCCGGTCACCAGCTTCAAGAAAGTCCGAGGTCCGGCCTGAAAGCGGACCAGCCTGGGCTTTGGGTTTCCGGACAGGAGGTGCCGCGGTGGCTCGGGCACGCTTCGCCGCTCTTGTGTTTGCGTGGCAGGCTCCGAGGCTTCTGACTTCTGAGATTTGGTGTCTGCCTTCTGACTTGCGCCAGGATTTCTGTGTTCGTCTGCGTGATCTGCGGATGTCTCTTCTTTCTCCAGCTCTGCATTCTGCTCTCTGGTCTCCGAATTCTGCTCTATCCGGGGCCCGCATCTGTGTTTATCTGTGCTTATCCGTGGTTCATTCTCCACGGCCCGCTCAATCTCCTCCCAGAAGCGTCCGGTCGGGCTCACGCTGAGACGAAAGGCCGGGACCGCGGCGGCAAGGGCCCGGGCCGCGCGTAGGTACTTCAAGCAGACTGCCCGGCTGGCGCCGGTATCCGGCACGAACATGAGAACCCGGGCCAGGAGATGCGCCGACTCCATGATGAGGGCAGCAGCCGGCGTTGCCGTTACCGGCTCGATCGCGTCAGAGGCCGACTGGCGAAGAAACAGCAGGGCCTTCAGGGGGACCGCCCGCTCGAGCGGCCAGGACGCGACCAGACCCTTGTCCCGCAACAGACTCCAGGTCGGCCACGGATGTGCCCAGTAGAGCCCGTCCGGGTCGCGCACCACGAACGTGCAGTCGTCGGACAGCGACCGCCAGGGCGCGGGCAGGCGCCGGCTGGCGGTGCTCTTGCCGACTCCGCTCGGGCCGGCCAGTATGAAGCCGGCGCCATCGCGGACGGCCATGGCGGCGTGGAGCAAGAGCCCGCCCCGCGCGAGCGACCGTTCAGCGATGGCAGTCGTGACTCGGTCCATCCGGAAGACCTCCGCAACCTGGTTCAGGGCCGGTCCCAGCCGGCAAGTGAGTCCACGCCCGCCGGCCCCTTGCCGGCCGCGGGCCGGCTTCAGCCCCGACACCGAGCATACTCTACCTCTATCTCTGCTTTTGCCTTGGACTGGCCTCAGTTGCATCACCTCGCCCAGATACCGCACCGTCGCCTCGGCCTCAGCGTCCAGCGCACGAATGACCCAGCTTGAGCCATCGGCAAACGCCAGTCCGAACTCAGTTTTCGTCACGGTCGGATTCTAGAAGTTGTGTGTCGCTATGTCAAGGCGGCGGCGGGGAGTCGTCTTCGGGAGGAGGGGAGAAGTCGGAGTCCGGTTCGTAGCGGGTCTTGGACTCAACCTGAGCCTCGACCTCGCTGAGGTCCTGCTTCAGTTTTCTGAGATAGTCGTCAGGCAACATGACGGG
>CAZVCQ010000076.1:0-9844 GCA_964626085.1 uncultured bacterium | reverse complement strand
CCTGCTCAACTACCTCCTGCAGTATTCGCTTCATGGCCAGAAGCAGCAGGCTTTGCTCTTTCTCATCCCGGCTCATGGTGGGCGTCTTGCCATTCAGCAGCGCATCTATCTCATTGCGCACGCGCTCACTCGGTGGTATTCTCTCCACGGCGTAAGTTTCCTTTCTGCCGGTCAACGCCGGCGGTTGCTACACGGACAATGGAGCTTACGCCCTCTTCTATTCCCGATCGAAACCGTCCCCGAATTTACAGGAATTATAGGACATCACCGCCGCGTCTGCCTTGTCCGCCGTCCGTCTCTGGCCTCAACCTGAACTTGTACCTGGTCCTCGCATCGTAGCTCTCACCATATCCGACATCGTAACGGTCACCGGGCCTTGAGCTGGACCTTAACCTGTATCTCAACCTGGATTCTCAACCGTATCTCAACCTGGACCTCGACCTGCGTCCGGCGCTGTACCACAAGTTGTTACCGAACTCGTTCCGCTCACCGCTTCCGGTCCTGTTCCGCTTCATCTTCCTTGCGTCGTCCCGCGCGAAGTAGCTTGTTCTCAACCTCAACCTTTACCTTAACCTGGCCCTGTCCAAACCACGGGGGAGGTATAGGAGGGGTCGGAGAGCGGATAGGGGTTAGGGGCTTGGAAATATGGAAGTTAGGACCTTTTCCTTAGGTTGACGGAATATGTCTATACTACATATTGAGACTCTGGAATGAGCGGCAATTCTGACCCTCCGCCCGCGCGTCGGGAATCGCCAGCCGCCTATAAATGGGGACGCTACCCGTTTTCATAGGCCACACATTCTAGCGGTAGCAAATGGGTAGCGTCTGACGGTTCCGCCATTTTGCGTTTTGGCTTTTGGCTTTTGCCTTTTGACTTCGTCCTGCCGATTTCCCATCCCCCAGACGGCTGGGGGAGCCCTTGCCCCCTAAACGGCCCTCGCTCCAGCACCCGTTGAAGCCGCTGCCCCGGCTCCTGCAGCGACGTCCGCCTCGGCCCTCGCACCTGCGTCTGCCTCGGCGTCGGCAACGGCCTTCGCTCCAGCCCCTCTCCCGTGGTCCGGAACAGCATCCGCTCCGGATACCGGTCTCGCCCCCTGACCAGCCCCTGTTCCTCGCTTCGCTCCGGCGTCCGCAACAGCCGCCGGTCCAGTCCCCGCTCCGGGCCGAGGTCCGGCCTCAGCACCGGCCCATGCACCACGCTCCGCTCCTGCCCGCGAAACTGCTCCCGGAACGGGCCTCAGTCCCGTTTCTGCCTCGCCTTTCCCGCAGCCCGCCACTCGACCACTTGACCGCTGTCCTGTGCTTGACTTTGGCCCGTTTTCCGGCTATACCATCGTCGTGTTTGACCGAGTCGCCGAGACCGGCCGGGGGACGAACCTGTTAATGGCTGGGTTGTAGCGTGGCCGTTGGAAGAGACGTAGCTGTCCCTAGCCGGAGTAGCAACCCCAAGCTCACAAGTACGGGATGCAGGTGGGCGGTGAATTGGAGGTGACACCATGGCAATAGCGATTCTCTGTGTGCTGGCACTAGTCGCACTTATGCTGGCCTTCGTCGCATTCAGGGTCGTCAAAGACGCTCCCAGCAGGACGGAACTTGCACGGTTACAGGCCATCGAATCGTACCTACAGAATGCCACCGCTGAACTCCAGCAGAAGGCGGCACAGGTCGAAGGACTACTGGCTGACAAGGCCAAGCTGGAGGCCGACCTCGCGAACGAGCGGAGGGTTTCAGGCGAGAAGCTGAAGCTGCTGGAGGATTCGGAGGGTAGACTGAAGACCGAGTTTGAGAACCTGGCGAACAGGATATTCGAGGACAAGGGGAAGCTTCTGTCGGACCAGAACCGGGAACGGCTGACGAGCCTGCTTCAACCATTCAAAGAGCAGCTTGAGTCCTTTCGCAACAGGGTCGACGAAGTGCACAAGGATGACACAAAAGCGTCTGCTACACTGCTTGAGCAGGTTCGTCAGTTGCAGGAGACGAGCAACCGGGTTAGCGACGACGCAAACAACCTTGCCAAAGCCATTCGTGGCGACTCGAAGAAACTCGGGGACTGGGGGGAGCTGATCGTCGAGAGAGTGTTTGAAGCATCCGGGCTGGCTTTGGGGCGTGAGTACAGCAAGCAGGAGAACCTGAGGGACGAGGCTGGCGCTCTCAGGAAACCGGACTTCGTCGTCTACCTGCCGGGCAACAGGGCGGTCATTGTGGACTCAAAGGTTTCGCTCGCAGACTATGAACGGTTCGCCAACACGGACAATACTGTCGAGCAGCAGGCTGCGCTGGCCGCACATGTCGAAGCTGTCCGAGAGCACATCCGCGAGCTGTCTGAGAAGAACTACAGCCATCTTCTCGGCAACAGGTCATTAGACTTCGTGGTCATGTGCATACCGGTCGAGCCGGCGTATCAACTGGTGATGCAAGCAGACAGGAACCTGGTCTATGACCTGGCGAAGATGAACGTGGTTGTCACCGGCCCAACCATGCTGATGATGTCGCTCAAAGTCATAGCCCAGATTTGGAGGCGCGAGAACGAGAACCGCAATGCGGAGCAGATAGCACTACGCGCCGGCCAGTTGTATGACCAGGTAGTGCTGATAGGCGAAGCGATGCTCGACGCCCAGAAGAAACTCAATGCGACGAGCGAGTCATTCGACACGGTGCTGAAACGCCTCAAAGACGGCCGGGGAAACCTAGTCGCCCGCGTGGAAGCCATCCGTCGTCTGGGCGCGAAGGCGACCAAGCAACTCCCGGGCGCAATCGCGGGAGACGCCCTCACAGAGGACCCGGATACTGGTTCCGACGGAGCGGAGGCCCTGCCTCCGGGAACCGCAGGCGGTCCGGGGTTGCAGTAATGTCGGGGGCGAAACGCTGCCACGGCACGGAATTCCACCGGCTGGACCGCGGCTTCTCCGGCCTGACCGAGGACGAGATTGCGATTGTCGAGGGCCGGGCGAAATGAATCCGCGTCCGCTTGACACGCGCCTTCTTCTATGCTACAACATACCCGTGAAGGAGGTGGGCGGCTACTCCTCGGCCCGCACGATGCGAGCAGAGACTCGCAGCACCGGCAAGTGCCTGTTCATCGTGCCCGAAGGCCAAAATCTTGAGTCCATCAGAGCCAAGGTTGCAGCCAGTGGTGCGGCGCAATGACCGGATGCATGCGGTGTCCGTCAGTCACCGATAGGCAAGGAGGAACGTCATGGCAGAAAACGACAGAATTGTGTACCGAAGGGACGATGGCACGTGGGTGAACAAGCGCGTTGATGCCGACCAAGCGGGCAGTCTTCACGACACCCAGGGGGAGGCAGTCGCCGCGGCTCATGACATGCTGGTCAAGTCAGGCGGTGGGGAGCTGATCGTCAAAGGGCTGGACGGCAGAATAAGGAGCAAGGATACAATCCCGCCCGCAAAGGACCCATTCCCCCCGCGTGACAAGGAACACTAGAGAGAATAGGGGTATCGCATGAGGACACCGAAGTCACGCAGCCGACGTTGCGCCGTGCAGTCCGGCGTTTCGCAGATTCCGCCAAGCAAGTCCGTGAACGAGGGTACTTCACCAAGAGTGAGGGCAATATTCAGCTTCTTGGTGCATCCTGGCAAGCACCTTCAGGACCAGCCTGCGATTGGCGGAGCGCCCATACCGCTGAGCGGCAAGATGTATGACATGCTGAGCCACCAGTTCGAGACCGCCACGAGTGAATGTGACATAGAAGTCGCTTTCCTTCCCGAAGATGGCGAACGGCAGTGCAACGCCTGCCGGAGTGAAGTCTTGGCCGTGCTGCAGCACCGGCACATCGACCAGGCACGGGCGCTTGCGTCGCGTCTGCAGAGCACCACCACGAACCGTTCAGGACTGGGTCTTCTCTTCGTGATAGTTGGAGACGTCGGTGCATCTCACCGCATCTGCATCTCGCGCTTTCCTGCGGATTTCGGAATCCTCGCCGAGGAACAGCAGGAGACTCTGCGCGTGGAGTTCATAGAGAAGGTGTTCATGAAGAACGCCGCGACATATAAGGCAGTGGTGTACGAGGGTCACAGTTTTGATTCCGGGTTCTGGGCCGGAAGGGCCACTGACAGACAAATCAACAACAACTCGGTAGCGATTTCCGGCTACTGGATCAAGGAGTTCCTCCTGTCCGATTTCCACACGACATCCGCCACCGGGACGCGCCGCCTGGCATTGGCAATCAAGGAGGCCACTGACAGAACAGATGACCTCCAGGTCAAAGAAGAACTCAACGCGGCTGCGCGACTGGCACGCTCGCTGGACAATCAGCCGATAACCGTAGATAGTTTCATGGAGCGATTCGGCCTGACCGACGCCGCCCGCCGGGCCTTGCTGCAGCACCTGCAGAGTCCGGCACTCCGGGGCGACAAGTTCGTCTTCTCATCCGAAGAGTTCGGCAAACACATCCGATTCCGGTCAGTGTCAATCAGCAATGGCGCAGTACTCACCGCGCCGGTCAACAGGTTCGAGGAGTGCTTCACCAAGCGGTCCGTCAACGAAGCGCAAGGAGAATATGAGTTCACCACTCGCGGGCGTGTGACAGACCAACGACTTAAGTCGAGTGCCAGATGAAGGAACTCGAACAGTCCTATCGCCGACGCTATGAACGCTTGCTCATCCCGACTGCAACGCGGCTCGAAGGATTTCTCAGGGATTGTCTCTCAGCCGAGCTCCGGATTGACAGAATCACCGCACGGGCCAAGGCGGTCGATCGCTTCATCGAGAAGGCCCAACGACAGGTCAATGGTGCGCCCAAGTACAACGACCCTTTAAACCAAATACAGGACCAAGTCGGCGCGAGAATCGTCACCTACTACGCTGATGATGTACCGTGTGTCGCCAATGCTGCGGAAACATACCTCAGGCATATCGAGTCACGCATACTCGCCCCGGAGTCAGAGTTTGAGTTCGGCTACTTCGGGAAGCACTACATCATGCTCTTTCCCGTTGATGTTGTGCCCGACCCTGGCCCTGACCTGCCGCCATTCTTCGAACTGCAGATAGCGACTCTCTTTCAGCATGCTTGGAGTGAGGCCAACCATGACTTGGGCTACAAACCCGGGCACGTGCTGACATCCGAACAGAAGAGGAAGCTGGCATTCACGGCCGCGCAAGCATGGGGGGCCGACCTGATATTCAACGAACTCCATGCGCAAGCTCGGTCGGCGGGCGCAGTTGTACAGGCTGACTTGCCGATTACCGAAGCCGCGACCGAGAACTGATATCGTTATGAGCGCCGGCAGCTGGCCGTCTGAACTCAGAAGTTCAAGGGACCCGTAGCGTGCCACGGAAATCCCCGAAGCCCGTGAATCCGGGCGAGGGCCGGAGCGGCGACGACTGGTATCCGGCTGTTAACCTGAGGATCGGCGTCGCGGGCTGCAGTCCAGAGCAATTCAAGAGCAAGGGTGTAGTCTTGCAGGCCGACCTGGACACCGGGGCGCGCGGCCTCTACCTGGGACTCGAATGGGCACTGGAGCACAGCATTATAGGCCGGCAGGACCTCGATACCGCTCAGCAGTCGGGCATCTACTTCAAAGAGCGCCCGCCTTCAGGCGTAGTGACTCGGTCTTACGTCGTGCCGCTACGAGTATCGATTCCTGGCGTGATGACCGAAAGCCGGTCCAAAGTCATACCGTGCGACCTCGTGGAGGATTTCCAGCATTCTGGGTTCACATTGAACCACCTAGGCAGGAAAGCGCTTGTGGGAAGGGACGTGCTCCGTGAACTCCACGCTACGCTGGAGTTGAACGCCGAGAACGGGGAGACTCGGGCAGTAACGCAGGATTGGCAGAGCTTCGAGAAGGAGGTAGCGGACCTGTATCGAGCACTCGGGCTTACGGTCGAACGCGATGTCAATCTGTTAGGAAACCAGATTGATGTGCTCCTAAGAGAAAGCACGACGTCGGGCAGGGTCCTGACTACTGTCGTCGAATGCAAGTTCTTCCAAGCTCCAACAGGAGTTAAGCAGGTGCTGGAACTGGCCGCGCTGTTCAAGTTCCTGCGTTCTACGGGGTCAGCAGGTCACGCCGTACTCGTATCTTCCTCGGGGTTCTCTAAACAGGCTCGCCAAGCAGCACAGGCTGCCGAGATCGAGCTCTTGGAGATAGCAGACCTGCGCGTCCGCGTGCAGGAACGTAATTTCCGAGTCTCTACACCAGAGCCTAGCACGAGGAAGCCGAGGAGAGCTAGTTCGTCCTCGCGTCGCGCCTCAAACCGCGCAGAGGTCGTGCCCGAAAGTCCGAAGCAAACCCCGCGCGCTTCGATGAAGGCCTTCGTAGTAATGCCGTTCCATGACGCCACCAGAGACCTGTATATGTTGGGGATACGCGAGACCCTTGCTTCGCACGGGTACGTCTGCCTCCGAGGCGACGAAATCCAGCTCAGCGGGCGGATAATGGACAAGGTCCTGGACTCCATCAGAGACTCGGACATCGTCGTTGCTGAGGTAACGGAGCATAATCCAAACGTCTACTACGAACTCGGCGTTGCGCACTCTTTCAACAAGACTGTGGTTCTCCTGACCCGCGACGTGGAGCACGCGCCGTTCGACATCAGGGACCTGAGCCACATCATCTACAAGGACATTGTGGACCTGAAGGAGAAGCTGACCCGCCGACTGATCAGCCTTGTGCTACCGGAACGTGAACGCCCCACCACCAGGTCCTGAAGCATCCATGACCCCCTCGCGCCAATGGCCGATTCCGCCTCGGGGCACTTTGACTTCTGCAATCCGCAGTCTGAAATCGTTCCCTCCCCGCAACTGCCAACCCGTAAGCCGCAACTCGGAACTCATTCGACTTGCGCGCCCTACGCACGCTGTGGTTGATTCCATCTCGGTTCCAGGGCGCGTATCCATGTTTGACAGGCCGGAGAATAAAGGTATAGTTTATATACCATAATGGAATTCGAGTTCGACCCGCGCAAGAGCCTGACCAACCGGGCCAAGCACGGCATAGACTTCCGCGACGCCCAGCAAATGTGGGACGACCCGAATCTGCTGGAAATCCCGGCCCGGACCGAGGATGAGCCACGGTGGTTGCTGGTGGGTCGGATTGGCGAGCAGTGTTGGTCAGCGGTCGTGACCGAGCGGGCCGGCCGGGTGCGAATCATCTCGGTCCGGCGCGCCCGCAAAGAGGAGATTGCGATTTATGAAGGCTAGGCAGTTTGACCGGAAGTTCGACAAAGGCGAAGACGTCACCGCGCACCTGGACGTATCGCGCGCGCGACGCACCGGGCAGGAACCCAGGCGTGTTAACGTTGACTTTCCGGAATGGATGATTGGCTCGCTGGACGAGGAGGCGAGACGCCTCGGAGTCACGCGCCAGTCAATCATCAAGATCTGGATTGCCGAGCGCCTGTCACGGAGTCCGGCCTAACGTCGGCATCAGGCTTCGGCGCCTGACACGTCTCGGTCTCTAGCCGCTGTCGCGGCGCGAAGCGGACGAGGAAGTCGGAGGAAGTCGCCCCCCCCCAATTTCGTGCGTATCAGGCGAGAATCCGGGGGCTGTGACCGGGAAACGGTGACCGGAAACGGTGACACAATATGAAACCCCGCCTGCCCAGCGCACCGGGAAAGGATGAAGGATGAGGGAGGAAGGATGAGGGATGAGCGGAAAAGGATGAAGGCGGAAGGAGGAACGAAGAACGAGAAGACCCCCTCGCGCCAATGGCCGATGATTCCGAAAGTGCTTGACAAGGCCGGCCTTCCGGGTATTCTTGATTCAGCGTCTGGGATGAGTCGCCTAGCGTCTCGTCTCGGGGCTTTCAGCCCCGAACCCAGTCGCTTTTCTCTTTGTAGGAATCCCGATGTACCTGTGCTACGTTGACGAGTCGGGGACGCCCGCCGTTCCCGGCAATACTTCTCACTACATTCTGGCCGGAATCTCGGTGCCGATATGGCACTGGAAGACCTGCGACATCGAGGTCGAGCGTATCAAGGCCAGGTACGGCCTGCCCGGCGAGGAAATTCACGTCGCCTGGCTGCTTCGGTCATACATCGAGCAGTCCCGAATTCCCGGGTTCGTCTCACTGAGCCACGCGCAGAGGCGGTCGGCGGCGGAATCGTGGCGCACAGCAGAGTTGCTCAGGCTTCAGCGCGTGAAGAATCCCAAGCACTACCATCAGGTCCGTAAGACCTTCCGGGAAACGGCCAAGTACGCTCACTTGACCCTTGATGAGCGAAGGGCGCTGGCGGTCGAGATTGCGGGCTGCATCTCGCGTTGGGGATTTGCCCGTCTGTTCGCCGAGTGCATCGACAAGGTCCACTTCGACCCCGTGCGATGGCAGAAGCCCGCCGATGAGCAAGCCTTCGAGCAGGTCGTATCCCGATTCGAGCTCTTCCTGAAGAACGTCGGCACGCCGGAGAACAAGGTATACGGTCTGTTGATCCACGACAACAACCCGACCGTCGCCAGGCGGCACACTGACCTGATGAAGCGGTATCACGAGGGCGGCACTTTCTGGACCGGCGTCGACAGCATCATTGAGACGCCGCTGTTCGTGGACAGCCAGCTTACGAGCATGGTGCAGGTTGCTGATGTCTGCGCGTATGCGTTGCGCAGATACCTGGAGAATGGCGAGGCCGCCCTGTTCGACTTGGTATTCCAGCGTGCCCACCGGAAGGATGACGTGGTTGTTGGGGTCAGACATTTCACGAACCCCACGTGCGTCTGCGCCATCTGCACCGCGCACCGAAGGCAGCTTGGCTCACCGGTAGTGCGGGACGGGCCTTCAGGCGGGCAAGTCGAGTGAACGCGAGGGAAACGGTGGCACAATACGAAACTCTGCCTGCCCAGCGCACTGGGAAAGGATGAAGGGTGAGGGATGAAGGCGGAAGGAGGAACGAGGAACGAAGAACGAGAAAACCCCCTCGTGCCAATGGCCAATCCAGCCGCCGCCGGGCAGCAAGAACCTGCCGGCCCTGGACGCGGACGCCTTCAACGAACCGCTCTACTGAGGATGCCCTCAATCCGCCCAATCAGCTGATTCCGGCCGTCGGCAATGCCCGGCAGGACAGGACGGCGAGCCCGTTCGGGCGGCCGCTGCCGCGGCCCGTCGGCGAGCCGGACCGCGCTCGCGACTTGACCCCGGAGCATCCCGGCCTAATCTTGAGCATTCCCGCAGGCACAAACGGAGGCAATATGAACGTGAAAGAGATAACGCCCGAACAACTGAACGTCGAGCAGTTCATCGCGACGCAGGTCGCTGAGCTGCAGAAGACCGTCGGCGACGGGCTGGCCGTGAACGCCCTTTCCGGCGGAGTGGACTCATCAGTCGTGACGATGCTCGGGCACAAGGCCCTGGGCAAGCGGCTCAAGACCTACTTCATCGCCAACGGCATCATGCGCGAGGACGAGCCCGAGTACATCGTGAAGCTATTCCAGGGCCTCGGCGTGCCGGTCGAACTGGTCCACGCCGAGGACGCGTTCTTCGGCGCTCTTGCGGGCCTGACCGACCCGGAAGAGAAGCGCGAGGCCATTACCCAGACCTTCTACAAGAAGGTCTTCGGCGACCTGGTGAAGGCAAGCGGTGCGAAGTTCCTGCTCCAGGGCACGAACTGGACCGACGTCGAGGAGACGGTCGCGGGGGTGAAGCGCCAGCACAATATCCTCGAACAACTGGGCATCGACACCCAGAAGGTGTTCGGCTACAAGGTGCTCGAACCGGTCCTGCAGTTGCGCAAGACATCAATCCGGGTCGTAGGCAAGGCGCTCGGCCTGCCTGAGGAAATCTACAATCGGCCGCCGTTCCCGGGCCCGGCGCTGGCCGCGCGGGTCATCGGCGAAGTGACGCCCGAGCGCGTGGCCGTGGTTCGGAAGGCGACCGCAGTCCTCGAGGAAG
>CAZVCQ010000075.1:0-9850 GCA_964626085.1 uncultured bacterium | reverse complement strand
TCATCGGGAACACCGCGGTGACGTTGGCCAGCATTGCCGGCCGCTTCTCGTCGAGGGTCGCCTTGATGCGCTCGGTGTTGTACTTCACGTTCCAGTTCGCTATTCGCTTTGCCGGATCCATGGGACCCTGCCTTTCTGTGCGGCTTTGCCGCACGGTTTCGAGCTTTCCGGACTCCAGAGCTGTGGCACTGGGTCCCTTGGTCACTCGACCCCTGGACTACGGTGCCCTTGCTCTCACTTATCTGTATGTCCGCTACAGCCGGATTTGCTCAAAGACCTTGATTTTCCGTGGAGTGGGCGGCCCAGGGACTGCCTGGGGGGCGGCATCGGCCGATACAGGTCGCGATACTTCAAGTCATTCAACCGCCGGTACTTGTTTGCGATAATCGCGGCGTACAATGTCGCGAACGGCTTCTGGAACAAGCAGAGATTGAGGTTGAGGTTAAGGTCGAGATTGAGGTTGAGGTAGAAGTCGAGATTCAGGTCGAGATACAGGTCGCTATTCAGGTGAAGACACACGTGCTCGTGCAACCGAGCACACAACTGAAGACACATCTGCCGGTACTTCCCGCCGAACTTCGTGGGGTACTTCGCGAGACACAAGGCGTTTTCCGGCGAGCCTTCGACGGAGTCTACAGGTGAGCTATCATGCGCCCGACGCGCGAGTGAACGGCCATGTCGTTTCAGTCGTCTCTGTCTGACTTGACACTTGGCCAGTTTTGGACATCCTTATTGAGGGAACGATGATTTCACACCACAGTTTCGGCTGCTGGAAGCGTCTCAGCGAGTAGCTGCGGGGAACCTGGAATGAAACCGCGTTCATGCGCCGCTGCGATACCAGAGAGGTTCAATTGAGTAGCGGGTTCGGTCCAAAGGTCCCCGCGCGCAGGCGTTGGGGCGCGGCCGTGGCGTTTGCGGTCGTAGCGGTACTCCCGCCGATAGCCATGTTCGAGACTGAAGCCGGAACCATGGCGCGAATTCTCACCGTCTTCCACATCGCAAAACCCGGACTCCCGCGGCCGCTCTCGCTCGGGGCAGAGGTTTATACACTCGCTTTGGCGTGGGCCTTGTTCTTCGGCGTCCTGGCTCTCATCTACGCAATCGACCCCAAGCCGGAGGCCATTGACGAAAGCGAGCCTGAGGACCTTGTTGACGACGTCGCTTCGGAACCCGAGCAGGAAGTCCGCGCAGTGCCGAAGGTTCGCCCGAAGCCGGAGGTTCGCCCGGCAGATGAACCGAAGGCCGCCGCCGATGACTCTCTGCCGGTGGTGCATAGCCTGCCGGAGGCTCAGGCCTGGGTCAAGAAGGGGAGCGAGTTGCACACCCAGGGCCGCTACGACGAGGCGATTGCCCACTTCGACAAGGCGCTCAAGCTCTACCCGCGTCTCGCGAGGGCCTGGGCCGGCAAGGGACTCGCCAGCAACGCCCTGGGTCAATACGAAGAGGCAATCCACTGCTATGATGAGTCGCTGAGGCTCGACCCACGGGACGCGGCTGCCTGGCACGACAAGGCCAACACTCTCTGCGCTGTCGGCCGGTTGGAGGGCGGACTCAACTGCTACAATGAGGCACTGATAATCGACCCGCGCAACGCGAAAGCCTGGAACAACAAAGGCATCTGCCTGGCCAGTCTTGGCCGTCCCGAGGAAGCCATTCCCTGCTGTGAGAAGGCCATCGCGCTCGATCGGTCGTACGCCACAGCCTGGCACGCAAAGGCGGTGATCGAAGAACGCCTTGGCCGAATCCAGGACGCGGTCGCGGCCTACAAGCGATTCATCGCGCTCGCTTCCGACCGCGATGCAGCGTCAGTCGAGAAGATCCGACGGCACTTGAGCGCGCTGGAAGCCGGTCCGCAGGCCGAGGCCTAGACGAACCGATTCAGGGCAACCTGAGAGAGAACGACCTCACCACCTCATCGTCGGATGCGGATCCGAGGCGGGCTCGGCGTATGGCGGTCGGCCCGGGGTCGCGGCCAAGTTCTGTCAAGCCGGGCATGAAGCAGATTGCGGCGTGCTGCCGCTTGCGGCTTGACCAACGGGCATGCCGTGGTCTATAATCTCTTACCAAATACTGGTTCCAAAAGGAGATTGAACGATGTCTAAACGATTTGCACTGTTACTCGGCGCCGCGCTGGCACTGGCCTCGGCGCAACCGGTGATTCCGTACGACTCGCTGATGGACACCCGGGTCGGGATCGACGGCTTTGTTGACAACGAGGATGGGCGAGAGTATCCCGCTACCTACGCGGACAAGCCGTCAGGCCTGACCGTTCACTGGGGTTTCGACGACAGCCTGATATACGTCGGGCTGGAGACCAAGGGCCGCGGTTGGCTGGCAATCGGGTTCGGCTCGCCCACCATGGACAAGTCGAACATGGTAGTGGGCTACTACACCGACGATTCGACCGAGGTAATGAACCAGTTCGGGGCCAACCATGCGCATGCCCGCTTACCGCAGTCGGATACGGTCATCCGCGAGGCTGAAATCGACTTCGACGAGGAGACCGGCGTCACGACCATGGAGTTCATCTACCCGTTGCAGTTCCCGACCGGTGGGGCGCTGGCGGTTACGGGGCTCGCGCCGGGCGGAACTTACGACGTCATCCTCGCGCAGAACGCCAAGAGCGTCTCGCTCAATGCCAAGCACACGAACTTCAGCGTGCTGAAGGTGAAGCTGGCCGACAAGCCGAAGCCGAAGAAACAGGAATAGCTTCCGGACGGAGCGAAGTCAGGGCCGAAGCGTTCGGGCGAGCCGAGCGCTTTTTCACTCTGCCGTTCGCCCCGCTACATTGACTTTCCTGAGGTAGCAGCTATTGTCTGTCTCGCAATGAGAAAACTCTTGATTCCCATTCTGGCTGTCCTGGCGTTGGTGGCATGTGCCGGCAGTTCGAGCCGGCAGGCGGTGGCAGTCGTCAACGGTGAGAAGATTGCCGCTGCCGACGTCGAAGCGATGCTTCCCCAGAACCTTGATTCTCTCCGGGCCGACACGGTGAAGAAGCAGGTGCTGGATGGCATCATTACCCGTAAGCTGTTCGCCCAGGAGGCGAAGCGCGAGGGCATGGAGGAGGATGCCGAGTACCAGGTCGAGCTGGAGCAGAAGGCGCTCGTGAACCAGCGGTTGTACGACACGATTACCGCTCCGGGCAACCGGCTGGCCGAGACTGAGTTGCAGGCGGCCTACAAGCTGCTGCAGACCGAGGCGCGCCTGCGGCTGATTTCGGTTCCGGACGAGAGCCTGGCGCGGCGGCTGGCGGCCGAGTTGGATCAGGGCGCGGTCTTTGAGTCGCTGGCCGGGAAGTACTCAAAGCACGCCAGTGCGGTCAAGGGCGGGGACGCCGGTTTCATGCCGCTGCTCTATGTCGACGCTCCGCTGCGGGTCAAGGTGACGGTCCTGAAGCCGGGCCAGCATACCGAGCCTACGCCGGTGGCCAATGCCTGGCAGATCGCGATGCTGGTAGAAACGAGGCCCGCAAACCCGGGCCCGCCGCCGCTCAGCCAGTACCGGCCGGAATTCGAGCCGCGGCTGAAGCAACTGCGGCGGCGGGAGCTGGCGAACGAGTACATGACCAAGCTGCGCCAGCGCATTACCTACAAACCGGCGGGGCTCGACGTCCTGTGCAAGCCGATTGACTCCATCACCGAGGCCGACAAGGACGTCGCCGTCGCCTACAGGGACAACTCGAAGTACGTGAAGGTCGCAAGGTTGCTCCCGGTCGCGGCCCGGTTCCCGGCGATGCTCGACTCGGCGATGAAGAAGTACACGGTGCGGCGCGCCATTGAAGAGGACCTGATGTACGAAGACGCGCTGCGCATGGGCCTCGACAAGGCACCGGACATCGTGCGCCAGCTCGCGGCCAAACGCGAGGATGTGCTGTACAAAGCGTTGTTCAAGCGAGAGGTCACCGACAAGATTGACGTGTCCGATGCCGAAGTGATGGACTATTTCCGGCAGAACCGGCAGAATTTCACTTCCCCGGACTCGAACCAGGTCGCGGGCATGATCCGCAGCCGGCTGCTGACCGAGCGCCGCGACGCCCGGATGCAGGAGTACCTGGCCGAGTTGAAGACAAAGGCGAAGATAACGATAAATGATGCGGCGCTCGCCGCCGTGAAAAAGGAAGCGACAGCAAAGGGCAATCCCAAGAGATAAGGAGCGACGATGACAAACCGATATCTACTGATTCCGGCGGCGGTGTTGGCGGCAGCGGTCTTCCTGGCCGGCTGTGGCGAGCAGAAGAGCACGCCGGCCCTGTCCGGGCCGGTGCTCGTAAGCGTGAATGGCGACAAGCTGACTGCTCCGGAACTTGACTCGCTCTCGCCGGAGGGATTCGAGATCACCCGCGAGAACCTGCCCAAGATTCTCGACAAGTGGGTTTCGAATACTCTGATGTACCAGGAGGCGGTGCGCCGCGGGGTCGAGAAGGAACCGCAGGTGCAGGCGCACCTGAAGCGGCTCGAACACGACTATCTCGTCAATGAGCTGCTCGATCGGCTGACTTCGTCAATCAAGGTCGGACCGGACCAGTTGATGCGGTATTTCAACCAGCACAAGGAAGAGTTCAGCTATGAGGTGAAGATCACCCGCATCGTGATGGCCGACAGCCTGATGGCGGCGCAGTCCCTGGCCGAGCTCCGGGCCGGGGCCGATTTCGCGAAGCTGGCCAAAGAGCGGTCGCAGGACCTGACGCTTGAGGCCGGCCAGGAGTCGCGCTACTTCGCCCGCAACGTCGGCGACCCGCGGATGGGCGGCGACCCGGGGGTGGCCGAGGTCATCTTCGCACTCTCGCCCGGGCAGATTTCCGACGTCGTTCCGAGCCAGGAAGGGTACCAGATCATCAGGCTGGTAGACAGGAAGAAAGTGAAGGCGGACGCGACCTTCCCGGAGGTCAAGGACGAGATTGACGCCATTCTCTCTTATCGCCGGAGCCAGGCCGTGGTCGACAGCGTACTCACCGCTCTGCGCGAGAAGGCAAAGATCGAACTGAAGCCGGACGCGTATTTCGAGAAGTAGGGCGAAGTCAGGATGCAGAAGGTGGAAATGGCGAAGGGGAAATGACAAAGGGAGGGGCGCCGGCGGCCGTGACTTTGGCCTTGTGCCTTCTCACTTTCCACTTGGCGCAGGCGGCTGAGCCGGCGGACAGCATCGTCGCGGCGGTCGGCGACGAGCTGATTCTCGCAAGCGAGCTTTCCCAAGCGGTCAATTTCCTGCGGCTGTCGCAACCGGACACGGCCCTGTCGGATTCGGCGCTTCAGGATATTGCACTCGGACGGCTCATGGACGACCTCGTGCTGGAGGAACAGGCGCGGCGCGACTCGGTCCAGGTCCAGCCCTCCGAGGTCGCGGCCGAGGTGGACGCGAACATCGCCGCCGTGAAGGAGCGTCTCGGGGACGAGGAGCGGTTCCGGGAGGCGCTGGCGGCCGAAGGCTACACCGAACGGGCGCTGCGCCGGCGGTACGAAGAGGACGCGCGGCGCAAGCTCCTCGCCCGCAGGCTGATGGAGAAAGAGGGTCTCACCCAGATTTACATCTCGCCGGCCGAAGCCGAGCGGTTCTACATGGAAAATCGGGACTCGATCGCGCGAGTGCCGGCACGAGTGACGCTCGCCCATATTCTGATCGCGTTCTCGCCGGGCCCGGCCGCGGATTCGGCCGGCCAGCGCCGGATGACGGAAGTGATGGACGTGCTGGCGCGGGGCGGCGACTTCGCTACCGTGGCGAGCTCGTTCTCCGACGACCGGAAGTCAGCGGCCCGGGGCGGCGACCGCGGCTGGGTGGAGTTTGCGGAACTGCCGCCGGAATTCATGATTATCTTCTCCCAGCTCAAGCCCGGTCAGACCTCGCCGCCGTTCCCGACCCGCGAAGGCTACGTGACCGTGAAACTCGCAGAGAAGACCCCGGATCGCGTCCGATTCCGGCAGATACTCATCCGCGTGCCGGTGACCCGGAGCGACACGACGCGGGCGCGTAACCTCGCCGCCTCCATCCGCCGCAAGGCGATCGAGGGCGCCTCGTTCGATTCACTCGCCCGGCTGTACTCGCAGGACCCTGTGACCGCCGATTCCGGAGGCCGTCTCGGCGAGTTTCTGGTCGTGGGCCTGGCTCCTCCGTTCGACCAGGTCGTCGCCGGCATGGACTCAGGCGACGTGAGCGAGCCGGTGCTCTCCGAACACGGCTACCATATCATAAGGGTAACGGCCAAGCAGCCGGAGCGGGTTCTCTCCTACCTGGAACTGCAGGACAATATCCGCAACTACCTGTACCAGCAGAGACTGAGCGAGCGGCTCGCGGCCTACCTCGACCGCGTGCGCGGCAAGGTGTACGTCAAGCGTTTCCACCGGCCCGGACAGCCTGGGTAGCAATGGCGGCAGGGCCCGGTTCAGGGACTGGATGAAGCGCACCGCAGTACTGTTGATGGTGGTCGTTTGCGCGCTCGCGGCGGCGCAGACGCGTTCGGCCGATCCGGATACGGTTTCGCGGGCCGAGGTCGTGCTGGCGGCAAGGCAGGCCTTGGAAACGGCGAGCCGGAACCTCGGCCGCTGGCTGACCACCGTCATCATTGCCGTGCTGGTCGCGACCATGATCGCCGTCTGGCGGATATGGGCGCTGGGCCGACAAGTGGCGCGGCTGGAAGACCTGCGCGCGGCGTGGGAGACCCGGTTCGCCGGAACCGCCGACGAGGTGTTGCGGTTGAAGCGGAAGCTGGCCGATTCGGAGAGCAGGGCCGACAAGCTCGAGGCCGACATGGCTGCTCTGCATCCGGCGGAGCCCGATGCCGCGACCGCGCAGGTGGCGATGGTGCAGTCCGAGCTCGTTGCGGTGCGCGAGCGTCTCGACCGGGCCGAGGAGAGCCTTGAAGCGGTCGCCGACCATACCGTCGTGACGAAACAGGAACGGGCCATAGTTGAGAATCTGGTCAGGACCGCCGCGGAGGAACGGGCCACAGCTGAGGACCTGGTCAAGACCGCGGTTCAGGCGCAGGGCGCGGCCGAGGCCGCAGCAGTTCGTGCCGAAGCCGTCGCCAAGCGGGCGGCGGCGGTCGACTCGTTGCGCGCCGGCGACGAGAAACTGGCGCAGCAGCAGTACCCGGCAGCGGTGCAAGCGTACAACCTGTGCCTCGAACTGCTCGCCGGCAGTCCGTCCGACGACTCGGGACTGCGATTCCATGCGCTCCACAGCCGGGCGCTCGCCAACCTGCGCCAGCGCGAGTTTGGCAAGGTTCTTACCGATGCGGCCGAGATCGAAGGTGTGGCCTCGGCTCGTTCCGACGGTGGCGAAGCCACACGGGCGCAGGGCGCGGCCCGGCTCCTCGCCGGTGTCGCTCGTCTGTGGCAGGGCGACGTGGCGCAAGCCCTCAAGGACTTTGCCGGCGCGATCGGGCAGGACGCGGCTGCGCGTACGGTCATTCTGCAGGACGAAGACATCGCCACATGGGTGAAGGTCAACCCAAAGAGGTCCGGCCCGGTCAAACGGTTCATCCGCGAGCTGAGCCGGAAACCGAAGCGGCCCCGCCGTCCACGGTGAACCGCCGGCTCCGGGCGCTTGGTCCGGGCCCGATGCTCGTCTTCGGCCGGCGCGGCCGGTAGTCACAGCAGCGACGCCGGGGAAGGCGGGGTGAGGTCCTGTGCGAGGCGCGACGGGCGGAACGGCCGTGTGATCGACGTTCGCCAAGGCCAACCGATTGAGTCTGCCCCACATGCCCCTCTCGTCTTCCGCGCGTCAGCGCAACTCACACTGCGAGGGAACTCGCAGGTGCGCTGCTCCCAAGCCTGAGACGGAAGGCCAAAGACCTGCGGCCCGGGGTCAGCGGCCGGAGCTCGTATACCGGCTGCCACTGTCACCGTACGGTGACAACCTTACACCCAACGGATACGCTTACCGCGAGCTCTGTTAGTCTAAGTCGCGCATTCTCAACCCTTCGGGGCAGCGGCATTGGACGAGCATATGCTGTATCCGAACGGTGACAGCCTGTCACCCTACGGTTACACTTTCGGCGGCCCGATTTGCCTAAGTCTCGCATTCTCAACCCGTGAATCTTTGGCATGAACGGTGCATCCAACGAACCGATGACAATGCTGCCATGTAGTCCAATCGGTCAAATGTGATGCTTGACAACGGACAACAGCCAGTCCGAGTGAATTCCGGTCACCGCGGAGCGCGGGAAGACCGGATTCCGGGGCCCTCGGACAGGCGGGGAGTGTCAAGGCCTTTCTGGAAATCAAGGGGGCAGGCTAAGCCGCCGTCCGTCAAGTGGTTACGGCGGCGCTGCTCCCGGCGAGACTTGGCGGAACTTTTTGTTGACTGGAGTCGGATCCAGACCTATCATAAAGACCGACGCGGGGCACGGCAGACGGGGGTCTGCCAGACAAGGTGCCCTCGGCGCCGATTAGTGCAAGTTCTGTTACTGCAAGGAGGCAGCGCTTGGCAATCGGTATGATCCGCAGTTTGTTAGGTCGGAACTCAAGCTCATACAACCGGGAAACGCCGAAGGCACTCCTGCTGTGCGCGGCGGCGCTGGGGGCGTTGTTCGTGACGTCTGCGCCCGGCCAGTATCTTGAGACCACGATAGACTTGTGCCCGGGTGGCGTTGGCAGTGTGTTGAAGCTGGACTGCATCGCCGTCAATCCTGCGACTCACACGGTCTACGTCGGTGGTGATGGCTGGGTTGCGGTGATAGACGGTGCCGGTTTGTCGTATGAGTGCCGGATCCCGGTAGACTACCGCTGCCGGGCGCTGGCCTACGTGCCGGTGATGAATAAGCTGTATGTCGCGTGTTGGTATGGTCAGCTTGCCGGCGCGGTCTACGTCATCGACTGCGGCACAAACCAGGTGCGCGCGCGCATCACCGTCGGTCAGCGGCCCCATTCTCTCTGCTACGACTCACTGGATCACAAAGTCTACTGCGGGGACTACACTTCGAGTACTGTCTCGGCAATCGATGTATCCGGCGACAGCGTCGTGGCCACCATTCCGGTGGGAACCCAGCCCAGGGCGCTCTGCTTCAATCCTGTTGAGCGCAAAGTCTACTCCGCCAACTGCGAATCCGACGACGTTACGGTCATAGATGCGACTGCGGACACTGTAGTCGCCACGGTGGACGTAGGTAGAAGTCCCGTATCACTCTGCTGCAACCCTCAGGACAACAAGGTATACTGCGGTGCCAATCATGGAGGAGACTTCACGATTATTGACGGCGTAGCGGATACGGTCTTGGCCATGCTGGGAGTTGCTGGTCAACAGCACAGCATTGCCTACAGCCCGTTGACCGACCGCGTCTACTGTGCCAATGAGGCGAGCATCAAAGTCATAGACGGCCTGCGCGACAGCGTGATAGGCGCCACCGCCAAGGGGTATCCATGGATGTCGGTGCTGTACAATCCTGCAAACGGCAGGCTCTATGCCGCGACGGATGACGGCCGTATGGGCGTCATCGACGGCGTCACGGACAGCCTTCTCGCGGTCTTCACGCTCCCTGATGACTCCCGGCGACTAGCGGTGGATGCGTCACTGAATCGAGTGTACGGCGCCTACGTGAGCACCCCTTCCGTGGCGTGCGTGGATGGCGCGGGCGATTCGCTACTAGCAGCGGTAAGGACGGGTGTGAATCCCACGTCGATATGCTACAACCCAGTCGAGGACAAAATCTACACGGCCAACCATAACAACTGCGGGACGGTCTCGGTCATCGACGCAGCGACCAACTCCTTACTCTCGACGATCCCTCTCGGCGGGTATCCCTGGAGAGTCATATGCGACTCCGTCGACAACAAGGTCTTTGTATCTGTCCAGTCCGGACACGGACCCTAAACCCGACATTGAGTCACAGGATCGACTGGATTTCGCGCCCGACGGC
>CAZVCQ010000074.1:0-9931 GCA_964626085.1 uncultured bacterium | reverse complement strand
TCGCGGTCTGGGTCTCGAACTTCAGCTTCTCCCGCTCCCACTCGATCTTGGCCGCGGCCTCGGACTTCTCCCGCGCCCGGTCAGCCTCCTCCTTCGCCTGCTTGACGGTCCGTTCGCGCTCCTGCTCGGCACCGTTGACCAGTTGCCGGGCGGCCCGGCGGCTGACGACAAACCCCACCCAGAATCCTACAACTCCCAGAACTAAGAAACCGGCAATAGCCAGGACTATTTCCACCAGATTCATGCTTCCTCCAAGTAAAACAAAACCCCGCGGTGCCGTGTAGTGACAAGTCTATGAACCCGCGGTAAGACTGGGCGCTTCAGGACCACTTCGTGCCGCTCAATGAAGAGGGCAGTCCACGGCCCCATGGCAGCGCCCGCAGCACGGGTGTTGGCTCAAAACTCAGCCAACTATCACGAGCACAGCAGGGAGCCTTATGACAACGGGGCCGGGTTACCGGCCCCTGAGAACGGACTCCAGTTTGTTAGTCAGAACGCCGACTCGGCGTGACATCCAGCGGACGTCCTCCTGACGCTGGAGGAGGTGCTCGTCGACCAGGTTCATGCAGGCCAGCACCGCGGTGCGAGTGCTCGAGCCTTGACTGAACTGGCGGTCAATCTCTCTCATCTTCCCGTCGACGATTCCCGCGACCTTCTGAACATGTTCATCGCCGCTGTCGGCCCTGACATTGTAGTCACTTCCAAAAACGTTAACGATAACTGATTTCATCGGCTCCCATCGAACTTCACTCTATAACAGACCGTCAATCTTGTCAATCAGAGCATCAATCCGCCGCACCGCCTGGGCCCGGGCCTGAGTCGCCTCTTCAAGCCTCGCCTCGAGCTTCTGCCGGTCCTGCTTGAGCTGTGCTATCAGCCGGACGGCCCTGTCGACCCTGGCCTCGAACTGCCGGAACCGCTCCACGAGCTCCGGCGCAGGACCGCCTCGCTCCAGTCCGGGCTCTGCCGACTTGGGTCTATCCGGGTTCGACTCGGACTTCGTCATTCGGCCCTGGAACTTCGAGCTTTGCCTCAGTGCCTCGTCAGCCGCAGCCCGGGCAGGAGCTGGTACCAGGTCTCCAACAACACCCAGTGCTTCTCGGCATCGACGGCCAGGACCTTCACCAGCGCGTAGTGGCTGTCGGCGGTGAAACAGCCGATGCTGGACGGCAGGTTCAGGATATCGGTGAAGTTGAAATAGGCCGTCGGCGAGAACGACGGCAGGAGCACGTTCTCATCCGGCTGCGAATCGCTGAAGGCGCTCACTCGCCAGGAGTCGGTCGGCACGACGTTTCCGGGGTCGCTCGGCCCCATGTCCGGGCTGGCAACCGAGTACGGCGGCTGATTCAGGTTCGGGGGCTTGAAGTCGGTGATGTAGAAGTCAACCGAGCCCGCGCTGTGGACGTCGGTCATCGAGTACGTCCGGCCCCGGCCCGTGCTCCGGTCCCAGCCGAAGCCGGCATTACCCGTGGCGTTCAGCTCGGCCAGAGATATGGTGTCGGTCCGGACCGGAACCGTGCCCGGCGTCGTACCCGCCGCGTAGGTTTCGGCTCCGTAGTCCGCCTCGACCCGGTACCAGCCGGTGACTCCCTTCGGGTCGTGAATCCACAGATTCGCGGTAGTCTCTGCGACCAGGCTGTAGCTCGTCTCGCCCACCGCCCGGAAATAGACCAGGTACTTGTCCGGTGTGGCGTCGACCGGCAGACTCCAGATGACCTTCACCGTGCTGTCGGTGTCGGCCTCCAGCCTCAAGTTCGAAGGCGCCATCCCCGTACCGCCGCAACCGCCCAGCACAAATAGACTCGCGATGCAAAGCGCCAAGCTGGAAGTGCGAAGCCCGAAGCCCGAAACCCACGCTGCGCCGTTCGTCATTCGCGCTTGGCCTCTGCGGCCCCCGTCGGGCAGTCCGTCATTCGTCATTCGCACTTCGTCCTTCGTCATTCGCCTCAGTGCCGCATCAGCCTCAGCCGGGGGACGAGCTGGTACCACGACTGGAGCCAGACTTGACCGGACGCCTTGTCAGCGCTGTCAACCTGTATCAGGGCGTAGTGCTTCATCGTGTCTCCGGCGGTATAGCACCCAATGTAACACGGCTGACTCGTGATCTGCGTATAGATGTGGTAGGTGTACGGCGCTGTGTCGTACGCTACCACCGGGTCTTGTGGATTGAGATGGGGATCCGCGAACCCGTTCTTTCGCCAGGCCGCAGCAGGCACGATGCCAGCCGCGCCGTAGTCAATCAAATCCGCCTGGTTCGGGCTGACGATATCCAGCAGGTCGCCAACGCCGGCCTGCAGATCGGAGATATAGAAGTCAACGTAGGCGCAATTCGCGCTGTCGATCATCCCGTAGACGCTCCCGATGCCGGAGTCGCGCGACCAGCCAAACGCGCACCGGCTCGAGTCGGCGTTGATTTCAAACAGCGTTACTGCATCACTCAGAACCGGAACCGTTGTCGGCTCATCCGCCCCTTTGTAGGATTCCGCCCCGAACACGGCCGTCACCTTGTACTGGCCGGTCACACCGTGGGGATTGTGAGCGTACGATGTCGCCGTCGTCTCCCCGAGGACTACGAAGCCCGAATCGGAAACCGGCCGGAAGTAAACCATGTACTTGTCCGGCGACCCCTCGGCCGGCGTGGTCCAGTTCACCAAGACCGTGCTGTCCGAATCACCGGGTCCGGCGCTCACCGCGACTCCGGTCGGCGGCCCGCCGAGCACGCCACAACTCTGAATCACAACCAATACCGCGATGCCCGCAAGTGCGGCCAGTGTCATTCTCTTCATCTCATACTCCTTAATAGTTCTGTGCACTCTCAGGAGCTGTCCCGCTATGTCCGAGACCGCCCTGAGGGCCTCTGTTAGGCTACTACCAAAACCAGCACTGTCAAGAAACAGGAGCGCCCCGGCTGACGCCTGGCTCCTGACTGCTGCCTGCCAACTCCCCACCCTCGTACCCTTTACTCCCTCCCGCCGCTCGGTATATTGTTCCATGCGTAGATTCACGGCAATGATCCTCGGAATCAGTTTCGTCGTTGGGGCCGCGGTGTTCGGAAACTACTTCTACCGCAGCCGGATGCAGGACAACACGATCCGCGTGGTTGGCGCGGCCACCAAGCGGTTCGAATCCGACATCGTGAAATGGCGGATTTCGGTCGGCCGCAACACCGGACTTGGCGATGCGGGCGCGGGGTATTCCGACACCCGTAAGGCCTTTGAGAGCCTGATGGCAGAGTTGAAGGCGGCCGGCGTCGGCGATTCCGAGATATCGGTACAGCCCATCAACCGCCACCCGGTCTACGACAACAACGGCAACAACACCGGATACAGCTTCAACCAGAGCGTCTACGTCATATCGTCGGACCTCGCGACCGTCGAGAAGCTGGCGCTCAACCCGGACGAGATGTTCCAGAAGGGCGTCGCGCTCCAGTCGTCGCAGCTCGAGTACTACTTCTCGAGGCTGCCCGACATCAAGAAGGAACTGCTGGCCGAGGCCACTCGGGATGCGAAGCAGCGGGCGGTTGAGATTGCCAAGAACTCCGGCTCCGGCATCGGCCCGATGCGCTCGGCCCGGGCCGGCATCTTCCAGATTACCGAACCGTACTCAACCGAGGTCTCGGACTATGGCATCTACAATACCTCGACCCGTCAGAAGGACGTAACCGTCACCGTTACCGCCGAGTTCGGGGTAAGGTAGGCAGACGTGACCAGAACCATCATTGCTCTTCTGCTGCTCGCGGCACTGGGATCAGCATCGTATCTGGCCCGGCTCGAGGTCGGACCGGTTGAACGAGAGGAGGTCCTCGCCGAGGCGCTGCCCGTGTACAAGGACCTTGGCACGTCGCTTATCCTGCCTTTGTCCGAAGACCAACTCGTCTCGCTCAGGGCCAGTGGCTGGCAGGTGGAGGTGCTCGACACTGACCTCGCGCCGGGCGACTACTTAAGCCGGCCCCGGCGCAGGCTCAGTCCCAGGCCGGGTGCTGTGGGGAGACGACCGCCTGCGGCTCGTCCGCTTGCCTGAACTCGACGCCCGCGCACTCAAGGCCGCAGGCTTCCCCATCACCCAGCTCCGCCTCGTTCCCTGCCCGCTCCCCTCGCCCCCTGCCCCTCTCCCTCTGTCCCCATACGCTGCCGACACGACCGTCGCGCGCATCGTATCGCTCGTCTCGCAGGACAGCCTGGCGCGAACAATCCAGGAGCTTGAGGGCTTTGGCACCCGGTACTCGTACAACCTGAAGTGCGAGTCAGCCGCGTTCTACCTGGGCCAGCGCCTGACCGACCTCGGCTACTCCGTGCGCCTCGACACCTACTATCTCGCTTCACCGACCACGCGCGCCTTCAACGTCGAGGCCACGCTGCCGGGATTGGCCGCCCCCGAGAGTATGGTCGTCGCCTGCGGCCACTTCGACTCCTACAACGGTAACAACCAGAACGACGCGCCCGGTGCCGACGATAACGCAACCGGTACCGCCGCGGTCCTCGAACTGGCGCGTGTCCTCAAGCAGGCGCAGTTCCGCTGGAGCGTCAAGTTCCTCTGCTTCTCCGGCGAAGAGCAGTGGATGAAAGGCTCCTATCACTGGGTCGATTCGACGGCTGTCCCGGAGAGCCTGAAGATAGCCGGCGCGTACAACCTCGACATGTTCGGCTACGCCGCCTACGACACCAATCTGGTGTTCATTAACACCAACACCGCCTCACGCCCGCTCGCCAACCTCTGCGACTCGACCAACGGTTGGTACTCAATTGGCCTGCGAGTGATGAACTACCTCGACGAGGACATCTACGGCGACAACACGCCGTTCTGGGAAGCAGGCTACGCGAGCGTCTTCGCGCTGGAGGACTCTGAGTACGGCATCTGGGGCGGCTCCAACCCGCACTACCATACTGACCACGACACCTTCGACAACCTGACGATGTCGCTGGTGACGCGCACGACCCAGATGACCGCCGCCTGCATCGCGACACTCGCCAGGCCGTACTATTCGGTAGGGGTGGCAGAAAGCCACAAGCCGCAGGCTACAAACCACAAGCCGGAGGCAACCGTCATCAGTAGCGTGCTGCTCCTGCCGCGGGACATGACCGAATCGTCCGGCAATTCGGATCGTGTCCCAAGGCCCGCACTCTTGGATGCAGCGGGTCGCAAGGTGATGAAACTGAAGCCGGGCGCTAATGACGTGGACGGGCTCTCCCCCGGCGTCTATTTCATCCGTCGGGACGGCGGCACCGTATCTCGCCGGGTGGTCAAAGTCCGGTAGCCAGAGCGCGTTCGATTGAACGCGGTGCGGGTGCGCATGGCACCCGCACGAGCCTGAAAGAAGGGACGTCAGCTACTCGAGCCAGACCTCGACGTGCTGGCCCTTCTTTTCGTCTTCAACGTCAACGATCTTGCCGGTGATCCCCTTCTCGAGGGCCTCGGTAATCAGCTTCATGTCGATTTCCTGCTCTTCGATCTTCGCCTTGGCCGATTCCGGCATGAAGTTCATGCCCCACTTCACCAGCCCGATGGGCAGGGTCACATTCACCTTGGCCTCGTCCGAGTTCCGGTCAAACACGCGGACCTTCAGGAAACGGTTGCGCCCGCCCCCGCCATTGCTGTGGCCGATGGCGTCCAGCAGCCGCGCCGCCTCCTCCGCGGTTATCTTCTTCTCCTCAAGCAGTTTGAGGACCCGATCTTTCTCATCGCTCATTACGACCTCCTGATTTCTTCGACTGCTTTGTCTGCATCGATTCTCCCCGATTCGAGGTCGGAGAGCACTCGGGCTGCGCTCCGGCGGTGCCAGCGGCGGCGCCGGCGTACCCGGTGCACGATGATGTACACGCCGAACGCCACTATCAGCAGCGGCCAGTTTGTCGCGAACGAGATGTACGGCACTCCCAGCGCCGACAGCCATATCCAGAGCCCGAGGACGATGGCGAAGATACCCCAGCCTATCATCCGCCGCATCGATTCCTCCCGCGCCGGAAAGCCCACGAAATCCCCTCGCCCACCGTCAGTAATCCGACGATGATGATAATCACCGGCCAGTCGCGGCTGAACACTATCCCGGACGCGACCACGCCCAAGTTAGCCAGCCATATCCACAACCCGATGGCGATGACAACCAGGCCCCAGATAATCGTTCGTATCACTGTTACTCCTTGCTCCCGCGGACATCGATGTCGCCATCCTCGGTCTTCACAACCAGCGTACGACTGCCCGCGCCGAACTTCACCTTCAGGTAGCGCTCACGCTGCTCCAGCACCTCATGCTGGAGGGCGTCGTCGACTTCGATGTCGCCGTCTTCTTCGATTGTCAGGTCGAGCACCAGGTCGGCATCGCTGCCCAGCGCGATGGTCACGTCACCGGACTTGGTCGAAATGCTGCCCGAAACCGGGCCGGCCGCGACCAGGTCCACGTCGCCCGCCCGAGTCTGGACTTCGAAGCTCCCACTGACCCGGTCCAGGTTGACGTCGCCGGACACGGTCTTGACCTGCGCGTCGCCGGCCGTCTTCGCAATCTCGACGTCACCGGAGACGGTCTTCACGTCGATGCGCGCACCGGCTTCGCTGATCGATACGTCGCCCGAAACGACTTCGAGATCCAGCCGCCCGTCGGCCGGAACGGTCGCCGACACGTCGCCGGCCATGGTCCGGACGACTACCTGCTCCCCGCTTGAGCGTACCTTGACCATTCCGCCCGAGTAGCTGACCCCGACCTGTCCCTCTTCGCCGTGGGCAACGTCGAGGTCTCCGCTCACGCTCTTCACCAGCAGGTGACGCTTGCCCGGGAAATCGGTGCTCCGCTCCTCGCCCGGCTCGAAACCCGACTTCATCGCCGACGCGACCGCGGTCGCGACGACGTCGGGAATCCGGTCCAGGTCTCTCATGCGGCTACGGAGACGGACGTGCCTCGTGCCGAACGGCCCGTGCGGCATTCTGCCGAAATCCATTTCCGTCCGCTCCGAACCAACCGCTTCTATCAAACGCGTCGCCTGGTCGGCGGTAATCTTGCCGTCTTCCAGGAGCTTCAGAATCCGGTCTCTTTCGTTGCTCATGTCCTACTCCTGTTTACCATCCTTGCGGTCCTTGTTGCCACACTCCGTCCTCTCGGGCCGTGTGGCTGGTTCATCCAGCCATGCCGATACTGGAAGAACCACGACTAATCCTGTTGCTTGTCACTCTCGCCGCGGAGCAGCTTCTCGGCCTCTTCCGGCGTTATCTCCCCGCGCTCGAGTTTCTCGATAACCTCATTAGAACGGGACGCAGCACCCGGCTCCCCGTACCCCAGCGCCGCGAGCACCATGTCGAGGCGCGAGCGCACGGTCGGGTAGGAAATCCCGAGTTCCTTCTCCACATCCCGAATCACCCCGCGATTCTTGACGAAAACCAGCAGGAACTGGTACAGCTCATCCGGCAGCCGGCACAGATCTGGAACCTGAAACCGACCCCGCACCGAAGTCCCGCACGACTCGCAGGTCAACTCCGACACCGCCATCCCCGACTCGCACACCGGGCAGCGGGAAACCAGTCCTTTGCGCGCCATTGCTTCGCTCCTAGTAAATGTGCAGGTCCGACCCGCTCATGGCTACCATTCGGACCGCGTGAACCTCGACCGTGGGCATCACCAGTCGCGGCATCTCGGCCGTGACCGTCACCTCGGGCATAAGCCCCTGCCGGCTTGCCTCACGTCGACCCTGCAGATTCGCGGCAGTCAGAGCCGAACCCACGAACAGGACCACAACTATCGCTGCAGCCAGTATCTTCATCATCGCTACCTCCAATTCCGGTCTTTGCACCACTTCAGCCCCCAGACGTCCACAATATGCCGTTGCCTCGCCTTCGTCGGTCTTCTTCGTTCGGCATCCATTAACGTCTGTCATCATACTCTTTTGACGCAGTATGTCAAGAAAAAGTTTCAGGAAACATTAAGATTCTTAATGGACCACGTGATAATATCAACACTTTGTGTCGCTAGTACCTCCATTGTTGACCTACAGCGATCCGGGTCTTGCTCGGGCTGGTAGCTGGCACTTGTGCCAAAGGTAGCGCCTGTCTGTCGTCATGTTTGTAGCCTACTAAGGATACAAACCGCAAAGCGGGTTTCCTATCGTATCTACTTGTGAAGTAAAGAGTTAGACGCAGAGTGATGAACTCGAACCACCGCCCTCCCCGTGGCCCCACGGGTTGCCCTCTGAATCGCCCTGTGAGTTATCTAGTGAGTTGCTCTATCCGTTGCCCTCAGAACCGCCTGCCCGCTTGCTCTGCCGGTTGCTCTCTGAGCCGCTGTCCCCGTCGCTCTCTCCATCGCTCCACCCGCTGCTCTGCCGGCCGCTCTGACCATTGCGGTCTGAGTCGCTCTCCTCGTTGCCCGCCCCGTTGCCCTGTCCGTTGCTCTCTGGGTCGCCTGGCAAATCGCCTGCCGAGTTGCCCTCCGAATCGCCCTGTCCATTGGTTGTCCGGTTGCAGGCACAGCCATGACGCCGACAAGACGCTCCAAGACACGTCACAACAGCCCGGCCCTCTCAACATTGCTGGCCGCGGACTATGCAGACTCCGATCCGCTTCCCGCCGCGAATCGGCGCGAGAGTCGCTGCGGAAACCGGCGTGCAAGTGCTTCCGCGAAAGGCCTCGCAATAGACCTTCGGAATCGGCCCGACAACCAGTCTGCCTCTCAACTTCCAAGTCACGGTCCGAACCCCATCGCCAATCGGTCTGCAGATCACTACGGAAAGCGCTATCGGTCTCGCGGCCGGCTTCGCCGTCCAAACCCCGCCGAGAGTCACCAAAGGACTCCCTTTGGGAACCACCTCCTGAACCGTCCCGGGAACGGTTCCCGCCGTGGTTCCCGGAAGGTCGGTTCAGACGCGCTCGACCGCGCCTAACGTACCGCCTTATGTGCAGTTATGTAGTCTTGGGCCCGTCTTGTAGCGCGTACCGCCCCTTCAGGACGGTTCCTCAGGACTCTGCACCCAGGAAGCCGCGGATTCGGGCCTCCCAAGCCGACCGCCGAGGCCGCGTGTCTTGAGTCGGCCTTCACCTACCGCGTGACGACGACTTTCCGTGTCTTCCCTAGCCCCTCGCCCCTAGTCCCTAGCCCCTCTCTGATGAAATACACCCCCGGCGCCAGCGCCCGCGCCAGCATTAGAACCGGCCCCGATGCCAAGCGAAAAGCTGCCCGCAGCGACGCGGACAGCCTTGGGCAAGGAAGCCGTTTGGCCTATTCGGTCAGGATGACCTTCCTGCTGAAGCGCTGGTTCTCGGCAGCCAGGGTGCAGAAGTAGACACCACAGGCACAACTGCGTCCTTTGGCGTCCTGCCGGTTCCAGACGAGGTTGTAGTAGCCCGGCTTCTGCTCGCCGTTGGCCAGCGTCTTCACCAGCTTGCCCGCCACGTCGTAGAGCTTGAGCACGACTCGGGTCTGGCGCGGCAGGGCATAGGCGATGTTGAGCCTTGTCCTCGCCGGGTTCGGGAAGGGTTGCGCCAGGCTCAGCGTCCTGGGCAGGTTGACCTTGCCGCCGGACTGCACGCCTTCGGGCAGGCTGTCGTCGCTCTGGATGCGCAGCTTGTAGACTCGGTTCGGTTCGCCGGCCAGGGAGAAGAGGCTGCGCCGGTTCTCACTTGGCACAAGGCCCTTGAGCTTGGATGAGTCGGTCGTGCCGATGACAACGATGTTGCCGCCCAATGGTGTGATGCCTTTGAGCTTGCCGTCGACACCGTCGGTCAGGTAGATCGTGCCCGAGTCCGCAACATAGACCGCAGTCGGGCTCTCGAAGTCGCCGGTGATGGTCGTCTTGAAGTTGCCCGACGTATCCCACAGAGCAATGCGGTCGTTCCCGGCGTCGGCCACGTAGACGAGCCCGCCTTTGACCGCAATGCCCTCGGGCGAGTGGAAGTGAAGCGAATCAGCGCCAAGCCCGCCCCGGACGAAGACGAGAGTGCCGTTCGAGCGGAAC
>CAZVCQ010000073.1:0-10041 GCA_964626085.1 uncultured bacterium | reverse complement strand
CCGCTCTCCAAGACGACCCGTAGCGACCTCGCGAGTCGAGTATTCACACAAGCTCCACTGTGAGGGAATCCACGTGAGTTGAACCATATCGCATCGATCATGCGAACGGAACGCAGGACTCTGTCGTACGTGAACTCAGGGATGCTAGTCGTATCGGCGATTTCCCTCAATGGACGACCCGCACAGAGTCGGTTTCCGTCCTGGGCGGGCACGTAGGTCTGATGGCCTTTCAGGTGCCCAAGTTCCAGAGCGAGACCTTGATAGTAGGAATGGGAAAGCTCTGCGCCCTTCGTGGTTCTGTCGTCGGGGTTCTGCATCATTGCCCGGATGTCTTGCGGCAGGCGGTCGCGATACTCACTCAGAGCCCACAGGCCGGGCTTGACCTTGAAGAACAGGTCGGACTTCTGCACGATTCGCCGCATTGATGCAAACGGAGTCTTGGTCTTCCACCGCACGCCCTCGACCTCTAGAGCATGCTCGTAGAGCCAGCGTAGTGTTGCGAACCCGCCATTGCGCCTCATTGCCTCGGCCACGGCGCTGACCTGCGTCTTCATCGGCCCTCCGTTCTGGCCAGCCTTCGAACCTGTGTCTCGGCCACGGTCAAATCTACGTCGAGAACGCGACGAGTCAAGCTGGCACACGGGATTCCTCCAAGCGGCGGATGGCCAAGGTCACGTATGCGGGTTCAAGCTCGATGCCGACGAACCGACGACCAGTCCCCACACACGCGACGCCGGTGGTGCCGCTGCCCATGAAGGGGTCGAGGACAAGGTCGCGAGGCTTATTGCCGGCAAGGACAATCCGCTCAAGAAGAGCGACGGGTTTCTGAGTTGGGTGCTTGCCGAAGGCCTTCTCGGCGTGCCCGGGAGGGAGGAACTCCCACACGCTCTTCATCTGTTTGCCGCCGGCCATCTGGCGCATCAACTTGTAGTCGAAGTAGTGCTTGCTCTTCTCCGACTTCGCGGCCCAGATAATGGTCTCAGTTGCATGCGTGAAGCAACGACACGACAGGTTCGGCGGTGGGTTCGGTTTCACCCAAGTGATGTCGTTCAGGAGCTTGAAGCCCAGTTGCTGCATGGCGAACCCGACCGAGTGAATGACGTGGGCCGTGCCTGAGACCCAGATAGTGCCGTTGGGCTTGAGCACTTTCTGGCATCGGGCGAGCCATTCGCGGTTGAAGTTGTGGTTCTCCTCCGGCCCGCGACTCTTGTCCCACTCGCCCTTGTTGACCGAGACCATCCTGCCGGCATGGCAGGTGATACCGCCGTTGCTAAGGAAGTAAGGCGGGTCAGCGAATATCATGTCGAATACGCCGTCCGGATAGCGCCCGGCAATTCGGTCCATAATGGTCAGGCAGTTGCCCTGATACAGCCATACGCCACGCTCCGGGTCCTCCAAGGCCGGATCCGCAGCGAATGGCACGCGCGATCATGCCAATGGAAGCGTGAATCGTCTACACTGTATAAGTAGCATCGCGCCCTGATAGCGGGTGACGAGGTTCCAGTGGCAAGTGAGGGGGTCGAGGATTCCAGGACTCAAAGGGGTGAGTGGAGGAGCGGATAGTTCAGAGTTCAGAGTCCAGAGCCCAGAGTCCAGAAACCAGAATTCAGAACTGCCGATGCGGAGGTTCAACCACAGATGCACGCAGATGAACACAGACCTGCATCCCGCCAGGACCCTGAATCCTCGAACCCCTGGAGTGCCGGCCGGAGGCCGCGTCGCGGCCCCGCCGCGAGTTTGCAGTCTGCAGTGGCGGCAGAACAATGGATGAAAAGACGAGGGTCCGAGCGGTCGATTGGCATTTCTCAATATGTAATATATCACATATTCCGTGACCCCGCGAAAAGCATCATAACTTCCCTATTCCCAAGCCCCTAGCCCCTATTCCCTTTCCGACCCCTCCTATGCCTCCCCGTAGTCTGGACACTGCCAGGTTCAGGTAGAGGTAGAGGTTAAGTTCGAGCTACTTCGCCGGGGATGACGCGAAAGACGTGCAGCGAGACGACGCCGGGAACGAGTCGCGGAACGAGTTCAGGAACAGCGCGAGGAATGAGGCGAGGTCAAGGTTGAGGTTAAGGTTAAGATCGAACGTGAGATTCAGGAGAAGACACAGGCGAAAACGCGGCGCGAGACACAGGTGAGGATACGTGCTGACATACACCGAGAGGTACTTCACGGGACACAGCGGCGCCCGCGGCGCGAGGCTTGTATACTAATTAGGCTACAAACGGCCGGGGCGGTTCTCGGGGCTATCTGTCTGTGGCTTTGGGCTTCAGGCCTAGTCGGGCCAAACTGACACCCCCACCCCCCGGGTAGTCCCGGGCATTGTCTGGCAGAGTCTTTCGTCCTTCGTCTGCGAGGTAGTCCGGAGCATCGTCTCGGGGAATCCGTCGTCCATCGTCCTCAGGGTCGTCTGGGAAGTCACGACCCAAGGTCCTTGGTCCATCGTCTCATCGGGCATCCGGTCAGGAGCGCGGCGGGTTGCGGCCGAGGTCGTCTGCCGATTCACCCGACCCGCAATCCCGCACACAACGGGGAGCGTAATTCCTCTGGTCTTCTGAGGCACTGCTAGACCCGCTGTCCTCCGCATCGCGACCGGAGCCACGTCCCGAATACTACGGAACGGGGCATCGGATAGGTCACGGAGCCTCGCGAGTTCTGGAGTCTGGCCGATGAGAACCCACGGCCTTCGTTGACAGCGGCCGTTTCCTGCAGAGAATGGGGGCCCGAACAAACCATCATGATAGAGCAGCGAATCCGCACCGAGGAAAGAACCTAGCCGCGAGGGACATCGCTGCCTCGACCATGATGGAAGACTACACCTATACCTGTGTTGTCTACGCTCTCCTGTTCCTACTCGCGTGGACTATCGTCTATGCGCTGTCACCCCGGGCACGCACTGCCATGATCTGGGCCGGCATTGCCTTTGCCCCGGCCGCGATCATCGGCGAGTTGTGGCACCTCCAGGACTACTGGTCGCCGATATACGTCGTGCAACTGAAAATCGGGGCCTGGCGCTTCGGCGGCGTCGAAGACTACGTTTTCGGTTTCGCTCTCGCCGGGATTTCTGCAGGGATCTTTGAAACACTGGCGTTGAGGCGAGGTCTTCCGGCTCTTCCCCGGATATCACTGCCGGCGTACCTCAGGATGGCCGGCTTCGGCGCGATCGGTCTCTTGCTGACAATCGTGGTCACCACGCTTCTCCCTCTGAAGTCCATGCACGCGGCGACTGTGGCGATCGCCCTGACCGCCCTGCTGATGTTCCTGCTCCGTCCCGAAGTCGCGCCCCGTGCGCTTCTGACTGCACTCGCATTCGCCGGTTTCTTCTGGTTCTTCTACGCTGGTATCATGATACCTCTATACCCCGGTATGATTGACGAGTTCTGGATGCCGCAGGGCAACCTCGGTGTTCGACTCTTCGGCGTCCCGCTCGAAGAAATCGTCTGGGGATTCTCCGCCTCCCTGTTCGCCGGCCCGGTGCTCAGAGTCTGTTCGACGACGAGACCGGGGAGCAAGAAGTACACCGAGCCTGCCCGAGCATTCAAGGGCGACAGGGGGAAAACCACCGTTTCAGCGACCGGTCTGGCTGATATGTCCGCACTTCTGACCTCTGACGTCAGCCGGGCGGATCATTCACGTTCATCCGTGTCAGCCTCTGGTTGATGCTCACGTCGTCTGTAGTTCTGCATTGTAGTATCTGGTCTCAGAATTCTGCTCTATCTGAATCATCAATCTGCGTAGCCTGTGGATAGTCTCCTCGGCCTTGGCGTTCTCGGCGCCCTTGGCGGTTGTCTCCGCCCTGGCTTGACTTTGCCACCTGCCGTGCTAATTTGAACTCGATGGACGAGATTACGCTCCGCTACGGCGTCAACCCGCACCAGTCTCCGGCCCGGGCATTGGTCCTTGACCGCAAGCTGCCGTTCAAGGTGCTGTCCGGTTCTCCCGGGTACATCAATCTGCTGGATGCGCTCAATTCGTGGCAGCTCGTGCGTGAGATGAAGCAACTTACCGACCTGCCGTCCGCCGCGTCGTTCAAGCACGTCTCCCCCTCCGGCGTTGCCTGCGGCCGGCCGCTTTCCCCTGACCTCGCCCAGTCGTACTTCGTCACCCAAGACGAGCTTTCGCCGCTCGCGATTGCCTACGTGCGGGCGCGGGGCGCAGACCGGCTCGCGTCGTTCGGCGACTGGATTGCGCTGTCCGACACCGTGGACGAATCGGCCGCGAGGATCATCAGCCGCGAGGTCTCGGACGGCTGCATCGCGCCCGGGTTTGAGCCGGCCGCGCTCGAGCTGCTCAAGGCCAAGAAGAACGGGACCTACCCGGTGCTCGAAGTCAACCCGGGCTACGAGCCGCCCGAAACCGAATCGCGCCAGGTCTTCGGCGTCTCGCTGGAGCAGGCGCGCAACAATACGCCCATTGCTCCCGCCCTGCTCGATAAGGTCGTCACGGTCAAGAAGCAGATAACCGACGACGCCCGCATCGACATGCTCGTGGCCACGCTCGCCTTGAAATACACGCAGTCCAACTCGGTCTGCCTCGCCTGGGACGGCCAGACAATCGGCGTCGGCGCCGGTCAGCAGTCACGCATCGCCTGCACCCGTATCGCCTGCGCCAAGGCCGACAAGTGGCTGCTCCGCCTCCATCCCAGGGTGCGCGGCCTCGACTTCAAGAAGGGCACGACCCGGACCGAGAAGGCCAACGCGATTGACCTCTACCTTGAGGTGGACGCGACCGAGGCCGAGCTGCGGGCATGGCGGCTTCACTTCAACACCGTGCCGGAGCCGCTTGCCCGCGAGGAGCGGCACGCGTGGCTGGCCCGCTTCAATGGCGTGGCACTCAGCTCCGACGCCTTCATCCCGTTCCGCGATAACATCGACCGCGCGGCCCGCTCCGGCGTCCGCTACGTGGTCCAGACCGGCGGGTCGTCCCGCGACGAGGGCATCATCCGCGCCGCGGACGAGTACGGCATGGTCATGGTCTTCACCGGCCTCAGGTTGTTTCACCACTGATAGGGACATGACCGAAACCCTTTGAGGGTTTCGGATCGTGTCCCGAGCCTCATCGGAAGCGAACCGGATTCAACCACAAAGACACCGCGACACAAAGGTCAGGACGGCATGAAGGATGCGACAGGACGCGTGAATCGCGGTCCCGGCGTTGATGCGGTCAGGAAAGGTAACGGGCGAACTCGGCAGCGCTGGTGTTGAAGAAACGCTTGACCGTCGACCAGTCAGCCGTCATCAACAGCCGCGGCTCCGGCTCCGCTTCGGCGTCGGCGAACCAGGTCAGGCTCTTGGCCACATGGGGGTAGTTGATGCCTGTCCCGGCAAGTCGGTCTTTGAGAATGGTGACCGCTTCAGCGACCGCGATCCCCTTCAGCGTGAGGCAGGCATAGATGTCGTAGAAATCGCGACGTCTACCACGCTGCGACGCGGTCTTGAACTTCTCGGCGAGGATGTCGCGCCAGTCGGCTACCTTGACTGAGAGATACTCCAAAGTCGGGTGTTTGAGCGGAACCGGGTAGTGCAGGAACGAAAACTTGACCCCGGTTAGTCGGCAGTAAAGCGTCCCTTTGCTGACGAGCGTTTCCGAGTAGTCGGGCCTGTCCTCCAGGTGCCGGGCCAGTAGGGCCGGATCGAACTCGGCCGCACTGAAGAAGTCGAGGTCTTCGGAAACCCGGTGCCCGAGTTGGAGTGCAAGACCAGTTCCGCCGGCAAGATAGAAGCCATGTCGATCAAGCTCCCCATTGAGGTCGCGCAGCAGCCCGAACGACTCAGGCGGCAGTACGCTGTCAAACATCAGGCTTCTCCGCAACGCGATCGGTCAGGACGTCATCGGCCGCTAGACCGAAGCGCTTACGCCAGTAGTTCAGGGACTTGGGATGAAGCTGCGGGTTCGAGGCGACTACCTGCTTGATGGCTTCTTCGCTATAGGTGGCGAAGAGCCAACGAACCTCGGCCGTGTCGCCGAAGTCGAGTACGCGGCAGATGATGTACCGTGCGTGTCGCCGGACGTCGATCCCGGACTTATCTGCGTCCCAGAAGAGCTTGAGCACGTTCTCGGGAATCGCGGCCGGTCCGGCGTCCATCTCTCTTGATTATAGCCGGACGACCCATCCAATCAAGCCAGCGGCCGAGTGCCGGGACAAATCAAGGCCGGGAAACCCGGGGAGGAGAAGAAAAGGGCGGGCTCTGCGCCCGCCCAGAAACTCCGCCGCAGGTGCTAGTCGGTCACGACCAGATTGCCCTGGGCGGTCGCGGTTCCGGAGGTGACGCGGTATAGATAGATGCCGCGTGATACGCCGTTGCGACTCCACGACGCCCTGTTCCCGACAGTCTGGACGTTGCTCACCAGCCGTCCGTCGGGTGAGTACACGGCGATCCGCGCGCCGCGAGCGGCAGCGCCGGAAAGCGTGAACTCGCAGCCGGTGCGACAGGGATTCGGACTGACCTGCACCCTGAGGTCGCCCGCAGAGAACATCCAAGGCTCCTGCACGCCGGTGTAGTCCATTACCTTGCTGGCTATGCCCTGGTAACAGGGCATCGATGAATCCGGCTGCAAAGTCATGTTCTGGAGATAGAGCACGAGCTTGACCTTCTCCTGGACCCACGAGGCGTCCAGCGAATAGGACAAGGTCACAGTGTCGGCTACCCGGGCGCGAGCGTTAGAGGTGTGCCGTTCTGGTTCGGCACGTAGTCGCGGCAGACGCCGTTGTGCCACGGATCGCCGTTTGGGCCGACGTAGTAGCAGCTATCCTCGGCAATCGCAAACTGCACTGCAGCTCTTACGGTATCGACACCGGAGTTGTAGTACTCGACCTGCACCTGTCAGTTGTGAGAGATGGCAAACCCGATAGCCAGATCGGATATTGGCTGTCAGAAGGCGATACAGGAAACCGCAGTTGAACGATTCGGGTACACGGGACATAACCCTAGTATTATCAGCTGGTTGGGACAAGATGCAAGGCCGATAATTCAAGGGTAGGGGTCATCCTGGGGGCTATTCTCACCGTTGCTTCGGCCATCACCATGGCCACAATCCTGACCGCCACTCTGGCCGTCATTCTAACCGTCTCCTGGGGCGTGATTTAGCCCGTCACTTCGACCGTTACCTTCGCCGTTACTCTGGCCTTCACCTAGACCGCCATTGTGACCGTTACCCTGGTCGCAACTCCGGCCATTGCCGTGACCGCTGCTCAGGCCGTGACTTTCAGGGCAACTCTGACCGTTACCCTGACCGTCACCGTGACCGTCATTCTGGTAGTTACCTTGCTCGCTACTCCAACCGTCACCTGGTCGGAGCTACGCTGCGTCGCCGCCGGCGGCGCGGGTCACCCCGCGCCGCCAGATAGCTTCCTTCAGTTAGCGACTGATGACCAGCTTGTTTCCGGCCTTGTAGTCGCCGGCCTTCATCGTACAGAAGTAGATCCCGTTCGGAGACAGCCGACCGCTCTGGTCTCGTCCATCCCAGGTCAGACTGTACACGCCGGCGGGTCGCTTCGAGTCCAAGACCGTCCGCACGATTCTACCTGACGCGTCGTACACCTCCAGCGTGACGTGCATTGACCGAGGCACTTGGTACCGCAGGATCGACGGACCACGGCTCGGATTTGGCGCAGCGTCGTAGAGCATCGGTTCCAGCACGAGCGGCTTCGTTGCAGCCATTGCCCCGTCTGGTCCCATTGTCACCACTCCCCGCCTGCGAAACCGCACGCTGTACCACCCATCACCGACATTCTCCGTCCAGACGCTGTAGATGGAATGCACGTACGGGTTCGAGCCTGACATTTCCACTCTCACATCCAGACTGGGATACTCAGAACTCACGCCCTGCGACTCGCTCAGGTCATACGCCGGGTAGCCAAGCACCGTCGCCCAGATGTCATCCACCGCGACGGCGTCCGGCTGCTCACAGACCACGGTTCCGAGCTTCGAGCAGGCGGGGTAGTCCCCGTTGCCGACTATGGCAACCATCAAGTCCCAAGGACCCGAGACGGGGCGGCTGATTTCGCTGACGTTGCCCGACAGCGGGTTACGCCAGACGACCCACACCCGGTCGCCGTATGCTTCGATGAATGGATGGCTTGCTGGTCCTCCGGTTGGCACCTGCTCCAGCCTCGGCGGGTTGAAGCCGTCGATGGTCACATATGCGATGTGGTCAACCCGATGCCAAGCCACGAAGAGTGGACCGCCCGCCAAGCACGCTATGCTGACGAAGCTGTCTGCAAGTACGCCGGTCGTCTCCGCCAGACAAGTCGAAAGAGGCACGACCGTGTCGAGCGCGACCATCATGACACGCGAGCTATTCGTATTCAGGTCGTATACCGGTAGGACGCAGTACGCCAGCGCCGGGAAGATGGGCGACCCTGCCCACATTCGAGTGACCGACGGCGGGCCATTGGGATGTTGGGCGTCCCCGCAGAACACGGTCAGTTCCTTCCAGGTGCCGTCCGCTCGCCTCATCTTGCAGAATGTTGAGTAGTCACGGGAGTAGACTATCGTGGGCAGACCATTGGCGTCGAGCGCAATGCTCGGGCAACTGCCGGCGTCAATTACAGTCGGGTCGCCCCAAGTCTCTCCCCCGTCATGCGAGATTGCGTACTTAACAATGCCACCCGCATCGTATACAACATGCACATTTTGACCCCCAGGCTCGACCGCAAGCTTCCTGCCGCTGTTCGGGTAGGTCGCGTACGGATTCGGGACGGGCGGGAATGAGTACCACGGGAAAAGCCCGATGGCGAGGTCGGCCACAGCACCGCCAGTCTCTTCTTCCCAGCCTTCGTTGCAGAAGTGCTCGAGCCTGTATCCCAGGACGTTGTCCGCAACCAGGGAGGGATACTCGACATCCAAGTCCGCCGAGATCGAGCGGTTGAAGTACTCCCATTGATCGTAGTGCTGTGTTGCGTCACCCATGTCCACCCAACCCGGCTTGGGCCAAGAATCGGGCGCGTTCTTACAGTATATCAGCGGATGGACGTCATACCCGACCGACTGGACGAACAGGGTCAGCTTCAGCGCCTGGCACTTGTCGTACTGCCGCCACGAGATGCCGCCGTGGCGGTCCACGGGGATCGGAGGCTCCAAGTCCTTTCGCAGCGACGGTGCCGGGTTTATCCAGTCCTCGCCGCCGCCACCCTGGCCGTCAACGATGATGCGCGCGCCGCCATTGCACGGCTGGCCTTCGTAGTCGGTGTATGCCAGGCCGAGTCGGAAGTTCTCGTCAGTACCATTGGCAAACGTCTCCGCGTACCAGATGTTCTTCACGGGGAACTCGGTGGTGATCTGCACGTCATCAAAGTAGGCTGTGAACAGCCCGGTCTCGGTAGGATCGCCATCGTCATAGATGACGCTCAGCGACTTCAACTCCTCTCCCGCCGCAGGATTGAGGCTGAAGATGCAGCGTACCCACTGTCCCTGCGGCACGGTGTGCGAGGCTGGATGTATGACCTGCCCGGACGTGTCAATGATGACGCCCCATCGAGTCCAGTCCTTCAGTCTCGTACCGGATGCCAGCAGGCCATCCATCGTGATATGCCCGAGACCTCCCGGTGACTCCTTGACGTATATCCAGTAGGAGAGATAGCAGGTCGATGGCAGTGCATATGTGTAGTCGAAGAGCTTGAATGACGCATAGCTATTATTCTCGTCGTCGACATCTAGACCGGTAACCTTGTACATGCGGAAGATCGAGTGAGGAATGACTCCCCCGTCACTCGGCGTGGTTCCCGCGCGCCAGTCGGTCACCCCACTCGCGAATTCCAGCCGGTTGTCGTACGGCTGCGGCTCCTCAGACTCGAAGCAGGTCTGACCCGTGAATTCGCGATACCCGTTGATGGTGTATGCAAAAACGCACTGGTCCGGATTGCACGGCACCGTGTCATAGAACTCCAGCGGTATTCCGTTGAGTGACCTCCAGAACTCGAACACGTATGTCTTCAGTGTCACGCCGGTCTCCGTAAGAGTGCCACCAACGGTATCGCACCAATTGGGGTGCCCCCGGTTCGATGGACACCTGTAGTGATGGGTGTAGCATGAAACC
>CAZVCQ010000072.1:0-10074 GCA_964626085.1 uncultured bacterium | reverse complement strand
CCGGTTTCCCGACCCGGTTCTCCTGCAGCGCGTGGGCGAATTCCTGCCGGATGGGCGGACCCATTTCCCGGGTGACCTGCTCCATCGCCTGCATCAAACTCATCCCGGCCTTCATCGCGCCGGCCAGCATGGGGATGGCGTCAAGCAACTGGGCGTCGAACTTCTTACGTCGCTGCGACTCCATGTTGCTCAGGTAGAAACGCGGCACCATGAACCCGACAACCGCACCGACCGCGACCAGCAACAGCACGAAATTCGATAGCACACCCAGGAGCAGCGCGCCGGCGGCCGCGGCCAGCAGCGACAGCACCCACAGCCGTTGCGGTGAAACACCGAGATAGAGCGACTCCACCCGCTCTTCGGTCTGCGCGATGAAACGACGGCGGTAGACGGTCACGGCCTGCAGCCCGACCTGCCCCAGGAGGGCCAGCGCCACGAAAACCGCGGCGTAGGATGCGAACCTAAGCAGCAGGAGCAGCGAACACCTCCATCGGGAATTTGATACCGCGGACGCGCAGCCGCTCCACCATTCTCGGAACGGTGCCGGTCGGCTGGTACCGGCCGATGACCCGGCCCGCGGCATCGAACCCCTGCTGTTTGAAGACGAATATCTCCTGCGTCAGGAAGATGTTGTTCTCGCCGAGCCCGGAAATCTCCGTGATGTCCGTAATCTTGCGCGAGCCATCGGGCAGGCGCGAGGTCTGGATCACGAAATGGATGGCGGCCGCAATCTGCTCCCGGATTGCCCGCGACGGGAGTTCCACCCCGGCCATCAGCACCAGCGTCTCCAGCCGGGAGAGCGCGTCCCGCGAGGTATTGGCGTGGATCGTGGTCAGGGAACCATCGTGGCCGGTGTTCATCGCCTGCAGCATGTCCAGCGCCTCGCCGCCTCGGCACTCTCCGACCACGACCCGGTCCGGCCGCATCCTCAGCGTGTTCCTGACCAGCTCGCGGATCGACACGGCGCCGGCGCCTTCGATGTTTGCGGCCCGAGCCTCCAGGGCGATGACGTGCTGCTTGTTGAGCTTCAGTTCGGCGGAGTCTTCGACGGTGATAATCCGCTGGTTGTCGGGGATGAAGTTGGAGAGGACGTTAAGCAGGGTCGTCTTGCCGCTGCCGGTTCCACCCGAGACCATGATGTTGGCCCGGTACCTGACCATGATCTCGAGGAACCTGGCTATCTGCCGGTTGAGCGAACCCAGCCGGAGCAGGTCGTCGGTGGTCAGCTTGTTCTTGAAGAACTTCCGGATGGTGATTTTCGACCCGTCGATGGCGAGCGGCGGGATGATCGCGTGCACGCGCGAGCCGTCGGGCAACCGGGCGTCGACATAGGGAACGCTCTCGTCGACGTGCCGGCCCAGCGGCTGGATTATCCGCTGAATCACGGCGCGCACCTGGTTCTCATTCAGGAACCGCGCGGCGGTCAGTTCCAGCCGGCCGTCACGCTCGATGTAGATTTGGTCGGCCCGGTTCACCATGATCTCGCTGATCGTGTCGTCGGCCAGGAATTGCTCGAGCGCGCCCAGGCCGAGAAAGTCGTGGAGCAACTCCGTCAGCAGCGCATCCGGGGTCCATCCGGGTGGAATCGCCGTCGAAGGCTCCGAGAGTATGGCCACCACAATCTCGCGCACCTTGGCCCGGAACTCTTCGTCGCCGATGCCGTCGAAGCTCGCCTTGTGCTTGCTCACGCGCCGCAGCAGCTCACCCTGAACATGCCGCTTGAGGTCGGACAGATCGTCACCGGCGACGCCGGGCGCTCTGCCGCCGGGAGGAGTTCGTTCCGACTCCTGCAGCGCGTCGCGGTCGGTCGTGCGGACCGACGCCGGCGTCAGCAGGTCTATCATCGTCCCCGGAACGCTGGCACTGAGACGGTCGCCGTCGCGGACCTCGGCCGCTCTTACGGGGGCACGCTCCGATCCGGTCGGCGCAGCCCGGCTGCCGCGGTTGGTGCCAACTACCCGGTCGGTCCTATCCAGCAGCCCGGCGAGGTCGTCTGCTGCTTCCGGGCCGACCGGCGCCGAGGACTGGGGACCGGAAACCGGAGCCCGAAGACCGTCTCCCGGCTCCCGTCCTTCGTCTTCGGTCTTCTTGTTCATTGTTACCGCCTTATCTCCTCATGTCCTTGGGCGTGACCATCTTGAAGAAATCCTGCTGGATGCCGTCAAGCGACACGCGCGGGGTCACCAGTACGATTATCTCGCGCTTGCGCGCGGACGCGGAAGTGGCAAACAACGGAAAGATGCAGCCGCCCCGGGTCTCGCGGGAGGTGACTGCGTTGTACAGACCGGCTATGACCAGCGTCCGGTCCTTCTCGACCGCGATGTTCAGGTCGATGCTGCGTGAAGTCAGGGGATTCTCGCTGCCGCCGGTCACGGTGCCGACCGGCTCGCTCGACTCGAGCTGCAATCGCAGGAGTATGTCCTTATCCCGCTCTTCCGGGGTCACCGCCAGTCTGATGCCGTACGGCTTGTATTCGACACCCTGGCCTCCGGTGGCGCTGACCACCCGGTACGGTATCTCACCGCCGGAGGTAATCACGGCCTCCTTCTGGTTCTGCGTGACGATCCGCGGGTTGGCGACGACCTTGGCCCGGCCGTCCTGAATCTGCGCGTTGAGCGCGTTGAGAATCTGGCTGGACAGAGACAAACTGACCTGGAAGTCGTCGGTGCTGATCTTCCCGCCGGTGATATTCGTCAAAGGCATCGTACCGGTCATCGTGGCCAGGCCGCCGGGCGGACCGATATCGAGCAGACTCAGGCCCGAGCCGGAGCTCGCATCCACCTCGACGAGGGTCACCGCAATGTCAATCAGCGGCTCCTTGGCGGCGATCACGACCATGTTCACTACCCCGGGGAACATCTCCATGACGCGGTTGAAACGCTGCAGGTCCTGCGTGTTCTCGATTCGTCCCTCGAGGATTACCTGGCCGCCGCCCGCGGAGTAGGTCAGCGGCATACCTCCCAGCAGCGACTTCAGCTTGGCAATCGTCTGCTCCGGGGGGACTTCGACGACGGTGACCGAGTACTGTAGGATATCGCTGCCCCTCTTCACGGTGACTGAGCCCCACCCGGGAGAGTCGCCGATGATCTTGACGTTCGACGCGTCCAGTCGCTTGATGTGCAGCGGGCCGGTGAAACTGATATCACTCCCGGACGGGACACCGACGAGCTTCTGCTCGCCGACGCCGACCGTGATTTCCTCGTAGGCGGAGGCCGTGCCGGCGACGGTCATCAGGATGATTACCAGCCAGGTCAGACAACGCATGCTACGCCCTTTCTTGCTGTCAGTCACGTATGATTTTCCCTACCTCGGCCTCTTTGCGTAATCTCGCCGCTCTTGCCGTCCCCAGTTCTTTGGCCCGGGGCAGGACGTCGGTAATGCTGACCGGCGTCATTTTCACGTCCACGTTCGGCTCCAGCTTGCTGCGGATGGACATGGTCAAGTCGCAGGGCGTGGCGGCGAGGAGCAGCAGCTCCTCTTCCGGCGTGACGCTCAGCACCAGCACCGACCCGATCTTGTCGATGACGGTTACCGCGGGCAGCACCTCGAAGGCCGTCCGTTTGCCGCCCTCGGAATACGTGCCCAGGATGTCAATCACGTCCCCGGGCCTGGTCCCGGAGCTGAGCACGCCGGCCAGGGTAAGCGCGAATGCCCGCTCCCTGAGCTCGGGTCTCAGGTACTTATCATACCCGCCCTGGGCGGAGAGGGGGATGGCGTTCCAGTACAGGGGCTGACCCGGGTCCATGTCGACGCCCACCAATCTCCCCTCCACGGCGACGATGTCCTTGCCCTCCACGTACTTGCCGCCAATCACGTCCCGGGGCAGCTCCTTCGCGATGAGCCAGCCGTGCCGGATGGTGTCTCCGCCGGCAATCGGCTTGGTGGCCACCGCCACCGAAATCCACTGCACCTTCTTGGTCTGGGACCGGAAATAGAAGTTCATCAGGACGATGCCAAGCAGGCCCAGGACGACTGCGATAATCAGTGTTCGCAGCGAGCCCTTGGCTATCAGCGGCGTCTTCTCAGATTCAACCATGTCAGATTATTTCCTTTCGCTGGGGTCAATACTGCCGGAGGCCGTCGCGACCAGACCGATGCGGGTCGTCATCGAGTCCTGTTTCCTCAACTGCACAACAACCGACCGGTCCTGATTGCGCTTGGTGAAGGTCTCCAGAAAACCTGGACGGTCGACGGCGACCCGCTGCCAGCCGAGCTTGCCGAGGGTCTGGACGTAAAATGAACGGACCGCCTCGACGCTGTCGGGAGTAAGATAGAATCCGACAAAACAGACGGTGCCGCGTCCGACCTGCATCCGGCAGCGCGACCGCGGGTAGAGTGGGATGTCCGGTGCGGGCGGTTCCGCGTCACCATCCCCGGGGAGCATCTCCTTCCGGAAACGGCCGGAAGAGGGCATGTCAAACAGGACGGTCCGTCCGGACCCGCCGGCGGCCCGCATCGCCATCGTGAGCGCATAGTCGGAGTCCGACTTCTGCCGAAGCAGGACCCCGCTGGCAGAGCCCGAGAAGGTTTCCGGACTCGACCGGTCTCCTCGGGATGCCGTCTTGGCCGAGTCAATGACGCCCACCGCGGAACGGTCGGAAAACGACATCCGGCCACCGCCCCAGTCCGGCTGCGCCCCGCTGGAAACCGGGGACTGCAGACCGGAAGCCGTCCCCCGTCCGCCGCGTCCCGTCCACGATGCCAGACTTGGGGTCAGCTTGATGCCGACCTCCACCGCCAGGATAACCAGCAGCACGGTCAGGACTATGCGCAGCAACACTTTCAAGAGGTCTACCGCACTCCTACGCGAGTATAGATGGATTCCAGGACCGGGATTGCGGCCGGGATTGTCGGTTTCGAGCCCAGCCCATCCGCGGTCACCCGGTAGCGTCCCACGTAATACGCGATGCCCATGAAGGTCGAACGGACCGACGTCGTGGAACTCGCCCACGGGTTGGATGCCGCCGCCGAGCTGGAAAAATAGCCCATCGATGTGGGCGAGAATCCGAATAGAGACGGCCCCTGGTTCGGCGCCCTTCCCTGCTGGGTGCCTTTCACGCGGCCCGCGTAGCGGTCGTTCGGCAAGACGAACATGGTGTTGAGCCAGCTTGCCGGCAGGGTGCCGGCATAGGCATCCCATCCCCCGGTCGTAAACGTCTGCGTGGCTGAATCCCCTGGTCTTCCGAACCTGGCGAGGGAAAGATCGCCGGCATTGAACGTCAGCAGCCGCGCGCCCATCTGTGTGTGCTGCAGGTTGATGCCCCACTGGCCAAGGAGTATGCAGCCGAGCAACACCCCGGCGAGTAGCGCGACCATGAGTATCCCTTCGGCCGCCGCCACTCCCCTGTCGTCATGCAGGCAACGCCGAGCGCCAAACGCCAATCGCCAAACGCCAGAATCAGAAGTTCGGCGTTCGCACTTCGGCGTTCGCACTTTCCTATGGTAGCAGCACATGTTTTCGCAGGTCCTCGAGGTTGTCAAATGAACCCCGGCTGTGAGCGGCGTAGGCCGAGTCGCTGGTGATTTCCACCACTCCGATCGAATCAAGCGGAGTGAGCTTGACATCCCAGGCCGGGGCAAAGAAGTACTCATACCCGGAGGAACTGCTCACGGGCATGAACGGCTCCGACCGGGCGACGGTCATCAGCGGACTTGCTGCCGCGACTCCGCTGCGCGGGAAGAGCGTCCCGCCCAGCGGCGGGCCCAGTCCGTAGGGTGCGGTTGTGGCTCCGTGCCGCCAGACATAGGAGACCGCGTGAAACTCACGGTCGGGATTGACCCGGCGAGGCCGGACTCGCGGACCCTTGTGGCCCACGGTCGACTCGGCGCCGGTATAGAAACCGGTTGGTATCCAAGAGTACCCGTCAATATCGTCTCCATGCGCATCAAGCCAAGCCTGCTCGGCGGGGCTTACGTAGTTCCGCATCCCGGCGGTGTCGAGGCGCTTTGCCAGATGCAGGTGGGTCCAGACCGTATCGGTCTTGTAGCGATTGTTGCCGGGATGGGTATTGAGCAGCGTCCACTTCGCGGTGTTCTTATACGGCGGATTGGGGTATCCGTTGGGCCAGATTACCGGGGTGTGTCCGCCGGTTTCGCCGCATTTCCAAACCCAATGCGCCCAGCTATCTCCGTGCAGGTAGGCCGTGTAGGAACCGCCGCCCGGTTTGTCAAAGTACTCGATTATGGTGTCGATGGCCCCGGTCTGTTTATGCTGGAACTCCTGGATAATGGGTTTCTTATATAAATGCTTCAGGGTATCTATGCGGTTCATCCACAGGCTGGTATCGGAGTAGTATGCCCAGACGTCCCAGGTGGTCGGGCTGATGATGATTATCCCGGTGGCGGGGCCGATGTTCGGGTTCATGGTCGGGATAGTATCGAGGGCGGGCCCGAGCCGCAGCAGGTCGGCGTACAACAGACTGTCGCCGACGGTGCTGTTGACGAGCAACGGTATCGAGTCGTTGGTCCGGACTATTGCCCAGCCGCCGGCAGTCTGAGTAGCGGGATACGCACCCGCGTTCCGGCTGGCTTCTTCACGCCCGAGGGTGGCCGCGACCTCGTGGAAGCTCTCGGCAATGTCCTCCTGCAGTGCATAGAGCCACTGCGAGGTCGTATCAAGCTTCCGGATCGCACCAGGATACTCGACGGAATGAACCGTGACCGGGTTCGAGCTGCCGAACAGCGCAAGGGTGATGTTCTGACCCAATAGCATCACCGACGGGTCGAGCGTGTCGCTGTAGAGCGCCTGGGCCAGGGCCTCGCCCACGGTGAGTACGGTCATCCACGTGTAGACGCCCTTGATGCCGATGTTCAGGTTCGCGTTCAGGTTGAGCGCCCGGGCAAGCCAGACCGAACCGGTAAAAGCGCCGGCATCAGCCGCGGTCTGCGCGCGCACCTTCTGAGTCGCAACCTGGGTCCCGTTCGGTATCGCCAGCAGGAATGCGAGAACCGCCACGACCATGATGGCGCCGAACATCAGAAACTGTCCGCGCGTGTCGTGTAACAACCGCCGGCCGAGAGAGAACGGAGACCGCTGTCCGGAGGCAGTCCTCCGTCTCCCGTCTCCCGTTTTCATAATTCGTCCTTCTTCCTTTATCCTTCGTACTTCCATGTCGCTACCCTGCCCAATAGTCGGTTACCGCGCGGCCGTGGATCGTGATGTTCCATCGCCAGGTACTCTGCAGCACGGCGATGAAAGGCGCAACGACCACGTAGGTGTAGGGGCTGTAGAACGGAAATGCCGTAAGCATGGCGCAGTACGCGTCGACCCCCGGCTTGCCCCAGAAAATGCCGAACGGGATGAAGTTGCAGCGGTAGAGGTAGGTGACATCCACGGCAACGTACTTGCGGGTCTTGCCCGGCGCGGTGCCGACCGTGCAGGTCGGCCGGCCCGTCCTCACGTACGCATTGGCCAGGCGCGCGAGCCACTTGGCGCTATCGCCCTGGAAACCGGGAATCTGGCAGAGGGCGGACACCGTCTGGTTCGGATTAGTCAGGCCGTACGCACGCAGAATCTCTTCAGCGTCGTCATTGTTCGCCGACGCTATCGAACTCATCGCCATCGCCGCGGCCAGGTGTGTCTTCGCTGTCGCGCTCGTGCCGTTAACCGCCGCCGTGCGGGCCGCGCAGAAGGCGGCGTAGTTGGCTAACTGCTTGCCGTTGTACAGCATGGAGAGCTCCATTACCACAAGCATGAACAACAGGAGCACCGGGAAGGCAATCACGGTTTCGAGCAGGGCCTGACCTTCGGTATCGCGGGTCAGGCGCCGGCCAAAGGAGACCGGAGACCGAAGACCAAAGACCGTCTTCCGCCCTCCGCCGCCCGTCTCCCGTCTCCCGTCGTCCGTCCTATTGATCATTGGAGCGCCATTCTCAGCGGGTTCCAGGCGTAGCCCGCGGCCATTGCCCAGATCGTCCCGAGCACGATTGCCAGCCCGAAGGGTATCTTCTGGGTTTCTTCACGGTTGATATTCTGTTTCGGAATCAGCCGCGAGACGCGGGAACCGATGACGTAGAAGAGGTTCTTGAACGACCGCAGCGCCTTGCGGTTCCAAATCAGCATGGCGACGCCAATCACCACACCCACAATTAGTGAGTAGAAGAGCGCCGAGACCACGAACGGATAGCCTTTCAGCGCCCCGACGGCGGCCATCAACTTCACGTCGCCGCCGCCCATCCAGCCGAGTACAAATAGCACCAGGAGAGCCCCGAAGCCGACGAGCAGGCCCAGGCCTGAGGTCTTCAACCCCTGCCAGCCGAGAAACAGGCCGTTAAGCCCGAGCCCCAGGGCGACGCCGGGCAGCGTGGCCCAGTTGGGAATCCTCCGGTACCTGACGTCCCAGTAGGCACACAACACCAGAAGGAGAAGCGCACAGATATCGGTGGCGACCGGCACGAAGCTTGGCGTGGTCTGCATCATTAACGCTCACAACCGGGGTCCCGCAACAGTGGCCCGGCCACCAAGCAAGCCAAGCAGGTCGGAACGTTGCTCAACCTTGTTGACGTACGTTCCTGGTATCTTGACATCTTGGTGGCCGGGTCGGATTCAGCGTCGACTACTGCTCGATCGAATGCGACGCTTTGACGATGGAGCGCTGTACGATGCCCTTGACCAGTCTGAAACCGATAATCGCGGCGATGACAACAAACACCACGATAACGATGTACTCGAGCATCGTCTGACCGCTCTCGTCCTTCAGCAGCCTGCGTAGCATGAATGACCCCCTTTGGTCATTTTGGTGGTTCTGCCGCAGCTAACACGCCAAGGCCTGATGCAGGACAGGTCATCCCACACCAGACCACCACGGTGTCTGCAACAGCCCCACGTTTCTTCATGGTATCGTCGCCTCTACGGCTTGTCCATAGGGGTGATACACTATCTAGTTATGGACGAGCTTGGCCGGATGTCAAGGATGAAATCCAATCTCCGGTTTCCGTGGGAAGACCCGTGTCGGCCGGGGGAAGAGCGGCTGCCCCATGCGGTCACGTGCGCCGGGAGCGCGAACAAGAACTCCGCCGCAAGTGAAAGAAGCGGCGCCAGGACTGGACTCACTTAGGATTGTCCAGCAGCCAAGCCCCGGGGCTGAGTCCATACTACCTGACGTGTAGCCGTGACTTGGCTACTGCTATCAGTTGTGGTGGAGGAGTGCGGCTCGGGGTCTCGGGACAAGCTCAATGGAGCCGGGGAACGGCTTCATTCTCGGCCGGACTCGACTTCGGGACGACCATCAGACGGGCCGGTCCGGCCCAGCCGCAGCGGTTGTGTGGTGCAGGATTCTGGTGAGGTGGCGGGGCGGGGTCAGGCCGGTTTCACGGCCTCCGTGTTGAGGAGGGGCCCAAGGGGGGGTGGAACAATAAGGCCATCTGTCGCACCTCGCACCCGGGAAGAAACGAAGGCGGCCGATGTCGGGTACGTCAATTCGTCGCGTGGCCGGCGCCTGCGCCGTTCGATGTTGGGCAGTCTCGGCCCGGCTCGGGGCAGGCACTCGACGGTTCGCCTCATCCGACTTGGTCCCGGCGGTCCCGGTCGGAGAGTACGTGCTCTCGCGGCTCTGAGCCTCGCGACCCGGGGAGACCTTCTTTCATGACCTCAGGCTGGGTTTGTCCAATTCGGCAGTTCAGGAGAACAGCAACCATGAGAGTCACATTCGAGCCGGACTGCGGGTGAAACAGGCGCGGGTCGAGCATTTCACTCTGGACCTTTCGCTTGCTGTCACTGAGCGAAGCGAAGAACCTTCGCCCGCCGCTCAGGGCAGATTCCGTGAAGAACCGTCGGCTCAAAGAGGCAACCTCATGTGGTACCGCCGGGTGCCAAGAACCGCTGGTTACAGAACGCCAGAGCCTGTTGGCGCTCCCCTGCTTCCTTCAGAAGCAGGGTTGAAATCGACGGCTCACTTGAGGTGGCCCCCGCGAGCCCAGTTTACTATATGTTCCCAACAAACCAAGCACCCAAATCGTCTAAGTTTCGCGCTCATCGTTCATTACTCATCGTTTCCGTATCTCCCCTATCCCGTCCCCCCGGGGCGCGAACGGGACATGGGTTACACTTTATTATCAGGACATGGGTTACAGTTT
>CAZVCQ010000071.1:0-10175 GCA_964626085.1 uncultured bacterium | reverse complement strand
CATGACGCAACTGCCGACGCAAGCGAGTACATAGCGCGCGAAGCTTCTGTCGGTGCTTCGTGACGAACATCGAGCGGTCCTTCGCGAGACACAACCGCGAGTAGCGCGAAGCTCAGACCACACGGACCGACGTATTCAACGTCTCGGCACCGATTGGGACGTAAGACGGCACACGGCTTACAGCTTACGGCTTGCAGCCGGAGATGGAAGCGAAGTGCGGGCGGGGTTCTACTGCCGGACTCCGCCCGTCCGGGTGGACGGGATGCTCGCGATGCAGGGAGGACCGAAGATTCAGGATTGAAGACTAAGGGTCCGATGCCTAATCCCGAGGGGGTGTTGTCGGGCGAGTTCGAGGACTGAGGAGTGAGAGTCGGGTGGGGGGTGCTCCGCCGAATTCCGATCCTGCGTGCGCGGGTCCGGAGATTCAGGCCGGTCCAACCGAGGGCGGCAGCCGTGCCGCCCCTGATTCACAGAAGGTGACGAAAAGGGTCTACTGGGACGGGGCGCGCGCCAGAAGCTCGGCGATACTGGCCAGCAGCAGTTTCATGTTGAGCGGCTTGATCAGGAAGCCGTCCGCGCCCTCCGCGAGCGCCTGCGACTTGTGGGCGGGGTCAGACAGGCCGGTAATCACGAGGACCGGCGGGGCGTTGGACTTGTCCTTCTTGAGCGAGGCGAGAATCTTGTGGCCGTCGATGCCGGGCAACTGGATGTCGAGCAGCATCAGGTCGTACGCGCCGAGGGAGAACACCGCGAGTGCGTTCTTCGCCTCACTCACGCGGTAGCCCGCGGCCTCCAGAGTCTTCCTCAGCATGCTCCGGAACGCGGACTCGTCGTCAACGATGACTATGTGTTTCTGCTCCATCAACGTCAGTCTAGAACCAGAAGCAGGATAGTCAAGCCGCGGCAGACCGGATTCCCTCCGTGGGTCCATGGTCCGGTGCCGGTCCTGTCCCGAAGCCGGACTCCGTTCCCTTCCCGGGCTTGTGTCTGCCCGTCCTGCGGTCCGGCGGCGTGTTCAGAAAGATGCTCACGATATTGACGTGCGGCCGGGCAAGGCTACAATTGCAGGTATGGGTGGAACATCTCCCGAAGGATTTGATCCAGCAGCCTTGCTGGTAATCGTCATTGTCGCGGGCGCCGGCGTCGCCTTGGGCATAATGGCCTTTCGTCGGCGCCGCAAAATCCCTCGCTGGCTGAGGCAGAAGGTCAAGACCAGACTGGACGTCATCCGGCGCGACCTGGACCGGATGGCGGAATACACCGGCGGACTTCGTGAGGCGGTGATTGAGGTCAGTCAGCCGTTCGAATCCGGTCGTGATGCCATGGCGGCGTGCCGTTGGAGCCAGGCAATCGAGCGTTTCCGTGAGGCGCAAGCGAAAGCCAGCCCGGCGCAGCTTGTCCCGTTGCTCAATCAGATCGGAGTGTGTCAATACGTTCAGGGTGAACTGCTCGACGCGCTCTGGGGATTCGCGGAAACGGCCCGGCTGGCAGAAGAACAGGGAGACAAGCCGGGGAGAACTGCAGCCATCAACAACGTCGGTGTCATCCGCCATGACCATGGCGAACTTGGCCGTGCGCTCGAGCTGTTCAAAGAGGCGCTGGCCACGGCCCGCGCGACCGAAGACCACGCGGTCACGGCCGTCTGCCTCAACAACATCGGGAATGTCCAGCGCGAGAAAGGCGAGCTCGACGGTGCGTTGCTGTCGCATGAGGAGGCGCTGGCGATATCACGGCGAATTGGCGACGAGCAGGGCGTGGTGAGCGGCCTGGGCAACATCGGCAGCGTCCGCCGCGACAAGGGCGAACTGGACAAGGCGCTGGAGTGCCATGCGGAAGCAGTGGAGAAAGCCCGCAAGATCGGCTACAACTTCGGCTATGCGATTGAACTCGGCAGCATCGGCGGCGTCTACCGCGACAAAGGCGAACTCGACCGGGCGCTCAAGTTTCACGAGGATTCGCTGGCCGGGGCCCGCAATATCGGGTTTCGAATCGGGGTGGCCGCCGAACTCGGGAATGTCGGGCTCATCCTGGCAAAGAAGGATGCACACGAACTGGCGGTGCCGAAGCTCGTCGAATCGCTGACCATCTTCCTGGCAATCGGCGTGGGCCCGGGTCAACTCCCGGTGTTGCTTGGCCTCTCCAAGTGTGATGACTCGCTCGGTCGAGAGCGGATGGAGCAACTGTTCAAGCAGGCCGGGCTGAAGGGCGATGATGTTGACGAGATGTTCGACCGGGTCGATCAGATCCGCAGAAGACGACCAAGGCCTAGAATACTCTAGGAGGTGACAGGCATGAATCCTACCATAGAACCGAAGGGCATGACCTTGACCAGCTCCGCCTTCGCCCGGGGCCAGACCATCCGGCGGGCACACACTGCCGACGGCGCGGACGTCTCGCCCGAGCTGCAGTGGAGCCAGGCGCCGGCAGGCACCAAGTGTTTCGCCATCACCTGCCGCGACAGCGACGCGCCCCGCGGGACGTTCATCCACTGGGTTATCTACAACATCCCCGGTACCGCTTCCGGCCTGCCCGAAGGCCTGCCCCGTCAAGAGAAACTGACCGACGGCTCAATCCAGGGCACGAACGACTTCCAGGAAACCGGCTACATCGGTCCCAAGCCGCCGCCACGCAGCACGCACAACTACCACTTCGAGGTGTATGCGCTCGACACAATGCTGCCGTTCGAGACTGGCGTCACGGCGGCCCGACTGCACGACCTGATGAAAGACCACGTCCTCGCCACAGCCAGGCTCACGGGGATATACCGGAGGTAGCCGGGCAAAGTCGGAGGATATCGGGCGGTACTGCGAACTCTGGCCCGACACCGGCGCGAACTGCCAGTCGGAGCCTCCGCCAACTAATCCAGAAACCCGGAGCGTACTCAAAGCGTTCCCGACCTGACCCGCCTTTGTGCCTTGGGGTGAACTTCCATATCGGTTCTCGGGACTCGGGTAGGGATTAATAGGTGCCGATGCTGTCATAGACTTCACAAAGATGGGCGCGCTCCACCCAAACCCGCCCGGCGTTGGGGTTGCGGAGAAGGTGAGTGCGGCCAGATAGGGAAGCAGACAAGGTCGCTAGATAAGCCGCGCGCCCGCGCGGCAGAAGGGGGAGATGATGGAGTACTTCGGCGGTCTGCCGGAATCCGAGCCGGCCGTCAGGGTCCCGTTCGAAAAGGGACGGGCGGCGATGGATGCGTACAAGTGGGATGAAGCAATCTCCCACTTCGAGGAGGCGGTGAAACACGCGGCCGGGACCGAGTTGGTCGCGCTGCACGGCCTGGTCGGGCGCTGCTATCACATACCGGCCCGCCTGCCGCAGGCCCTCGCCAGCTTCGAGGAATCAGCCCGGCTGGCCGAACGGTTCCACGACAAACCGGGACAGGCCCATGCCACGGACAGTGCCGGCGAAGTTCTCCGTGACCAGGGCAAGTTCGACCGGGCGCTGGCCAAGCATATGGAGGCGCTGGAGTTGGCCAGGGAAGCAGGCGTCCAGCCGCAGGAGGCCGATGCCCTCGCCAATATCGGCGCTTCCCACTATGTCCACGGAGAACCGGCCAAGGCACGCAGCTACCTGGATGATGCCTTGAAGATACACGAAGAGACCGGCGACCGGCACGGCCAGGCGTCGGTGCTCTGCAATATCGGGCTTGCCCATTTCATGAGTGGTGCAAAAGAGAAGGCAGTGGATTATTGCACCCAGGCGCTTGGGTTGGCCCGAGAAATCGGAGCAAAGAGGGTCGAGGCAGGCGTGCTGGCCAATCTCCCGTACGTGCACACGGGCAAGGCTGAACCGGGCGAGATCATTGGATACTACGAGGATGCGCTGAAGCTGTTCCGCGAGGTGGGGGACAAGAGGGGAGAGTCGGCCACGCTCGCCGGGCTCGGCGGGGCGCTGATGCAAGATGGCAAGCACGAGACGGCGGTAGGGAAGTATCTGGCGGGTCTCGAAATCTGCTCGGTGCTCGGTCTCACTGACGTGAGCGGACCCGCACGGCATCGGTACGGGCTGGGCAAATGCCTCGATGCCATGGGGCGGGACAAGTTCGTCGCCGCGTGCGCCAAGGCTGGGTTGGCCACGCCTGAGGCCGAAGACCTGGCCAAGGATCTCTCGTCGCCAGGGGAGAGGTGACCTCGGCGCGACTGACTGCCAGCCTCTGACTGCTCTCTGCTGGCCGACCACCGACTTCGCCGTCCTACGGCTGACGGCCTGGGGCACGCGACTCGCGGCTCATGATGCTCTGCCGCAGGCAGGTGCCATCCGATGGCTCAACCGTGTGACATGGCGGCAGGCTGGATGCCTTAGGTCCAGACGTACTGCCTGACCGGGGCCGCCGAGGCCAGGTCAGACGTCAGGATGTAGACGTCAGAAACCAGAAGTCCGGAGTCCGGTTGCTGACAACTGGGAACTGGAAACGGGCAACTCGGCCGGGGACGCGGCTGGGTTGCGATTCTCTTGTTGCGTCACCGGGACTTCACAGTGGATGAACGGAACAGCGGATGGCTACGCCGGCGGCGTTACTGGTTGCTGCCCCGTGTCCGGCATCCGTTCCCAGCCCTCGACCGCCTTCGTGTACATGACCTGCACGAACCGCCGGTCGAATTCGTTCTCCGCAGCGAGCATCCGGTCCAGTTCCGCGGCGGTGAAATAGCCCATCACCGCCCCGAAGAACTCGTCTTCCTCCCTGGCGATGTGTTTCGGGTAGAACTCGACGAACATGTGAAGGCAGGCGGTGATCTCATCGAGTGCGCTGACTCCGCCGGCGGCATAGAGGTTCCTCGCTTCCACCAGCCGCTCGGTGGTCGTGCGTGCGAAGACGTGCTCGGCCACCAGCTCGTCCAGCGCCCGCCGGTGCTCCGCCGACAGCGACTTGCTCGCCAGCTCGCGGAACAGGATCTCTTCTTCTTTCCCGTGGTGACAGCGGTCGGCGTAGGTGCGCAGGAAGTCGACCACGGCGTCGATGAAACCGATGTCGGCGGTCCCGATGGACTCCATGTCGGCGACCCGCCACCGCATCACTTCGAGCATCCGCTCGATGAGCCGGTGCTCGACAATCAGCGGCTGGATGGGCAGATTCGATTCATTCATATGTCCTCCTTAGCGGGCCGGCGCGGGCTCAGGGGCAGGTCGGTGCGGATCGGGTTTCGGCCGCAGCCGGTCCACCTATATTATGCTCAATTCGGAGGCATAACTCAAGTCGCGATTCATCCCCAGGGCCCGGCTTGCGGGCAACTCAACCCGCCGAGCCCCGCCAAGCTTCAACCGGCAATCTGGAGTCGGGAATGGGTTGGCTGGAAACTCGCGGCCCACGGCCGCGCCAGGCCCCCGACTTGACTTCCAGGCGGAGACACCTTACCCTGTTATGGACAAAGGAGCAGAAGTGGCTATCCATTCTGACAGGGCTCCCTCAGAAGCCCTCAACGAACTGACCAGGCTCATCAGGGAGAACCGATGGGCCGATATCGACGACGACGTCGATGTCAGTCCGGATGGCGCGGGTGGTTTCCAGGTGACGGCCCGAAGCACGCGTGATGTCTGGGCCAACTCGGGAGTGGAGTTCCGCATCACAGGTGATGCCTCGGGGTCGACTATCACGTTGCACGAGCGCCGAAGCGGAAAACTGGCGACCAGCGCGAATGAAATAGAGAGACTGATCGCGAAGGTCTGGCGCGACGGGTAGTCTGGGGGATTCGGTAGCCCCCCAGGGCCCTCTCGGCCAAGGCCGGCTCAGTGCCGACCGGTTCCGGCATCGGCGGGCCGGTCAGCGCAACTTGCCCAGACGGAGGAAGACCACGCCGCCACAGAATGGCAGCGTGAGATTGAGGTTCCCGAACACGCCGGCGCCGATTCCGACGTAGGCACAAGGAACCACGGTGAAGCTGGCCTCAAGCGGAATGCCAACGGTCCGGACTCTCCTGTCGCTCAATTGCCCCGACACGTAGCTTAACCCGACCGATGCCGACGCGTTCGTGTACCTGTCCGTTGTGCTCAATCCGTAGAGGAATCCGTAATCGCCCATTGCCACGCCGAGGAATGGAAACCCCGTTCCGGCAAGTCGGGCCGTGAACAGGCGATGCCCGGTCTGAAAGGCCGCGCCTATCTCTCCAGCACCTAGAAGCATACCAAAGCCCGAGCCGTAGGTTGCCCAGACTCGCACGGGATTCCTGTGGGTCGGACCGGGCGGCTCCTCCTGCGCGAAGACGACCGCCATGGCCGCAAGGACGGACAGCAGAACTCCGGTCCTCATCGCGGACATGTTACGACTCGCGGGCGGGGAAGTCAATCTGCCTCGGGGGCGGCTAATCTGCAATCGACAATCTGCAGGGGAGAGGGAGATCGAGGGATAGAGGGATCGAGGGATCGAGTGGCCGGAAGCTGTCAGCCGTCGCCCGTCGTTCGCTTCGGAATCCTATAGGCTGGCCCCGGTTTCACGCATACGGTCAAGAACCTGCACGACAATCGCCTCGCCGTGGGTTGTCGGGGAGATCGAGACCCGGAAGTCGATCTTACGCCCGTCGACGATGGCGGCGTAGTTGCCGTTCCGCGGCACCTGCTTCGCGTCGTCGCTGATCCGCGAGAGGACCTTGATACGCGACACGATCTCTGCTGCCAGGTCCTTCTCCTGAGCAACTACCGTCTGCAGCACGCCGCCCACTTTGAACTTGACGGCGAGACCCTCGCCCGTTGGTTCAAGGTGGACTTCACTTGCCTCGTCCCTGATGGAGCGGATGAGGAGCTGATTAACCCAGCGCTCGGCGTCGGTCGGTGGCTTCAGACTTGCGGAATCGATCGGTTCCTGCTCTTTCACGTCATCCTCCTTTGACAGGTAACTCTGCCTTTTGTCAGTATTCTAGGACTCGCGGGCGGGGATGTCAAATCGGCGGGATGGCAGGCCGAGGGATCGAGAGATCGAGTGTCAGGAAGCCGTCAGCCGTAGGCCCGACAACTGCTCACTGCTACCTTCCTAACTGCTCACTCGCTGCCTGCGGCAGCGCGATGTCCCGAAGCTTCCCGTGGTAGGGTACCTGTCCCTGGCCACGCCCTACTCGACCAGCAGGACCTTGCGGGGTCGGCCGGTGGTCGCGGTTCTCAGGAAGTAGATGCCGGGCCTTGGATGGTGGACGCGCCTGCCCATCGCGTCGTAGACGATGCCGGATGCTAGACGTCGTACGCCCGACGTTCCGGACAGGGTAGTCGCTGCTTGCTTCAGGCTGGAGGTAGGCGCCCAGAGGTGTTCCTCCGCGACGCCAACGTAGCCATCGGCGTCGGTCTTGATGAGATAGAGATCCGTGATTCCGGCACCGAAGGAGAAGGTAGATCCCGTGATCACATAGCCGCCGTCCGTGGTCTGCTGGACGGACAGGCCCTGGTCACTGCTTCTCCCACCGAAGGTCCTCGTCCAGGACGTGTCGCCAGATGCATCGGTCTTGATGAGATAGACATCGTAGTCACCCGTACCGAAGGAACCGGTGGTGCCTGCGATGATGTAGCCTCCGTCAGCGGTCTGTTGGACTGAGTTGCAGTCGTCGACGTGCGTCCCGCCATAGGTCCTGGTCCAGAGGGTATCGCCTCGATTGTCGGTCTTGATGACACGGCCATCACGGGTCTCTACCTGAGGTAGTCCCGTCCAGCCGGAAATGATGTAGCCTCCGTCAGCGGTTTGCTGGACCGAGTTGCTCTCGTCGTAGTCTGCCCCGCCATAGGTCCTGGTCCAGAGAGTGTCGCCGTGGGCATCGGTCTTGATGAGATAGAAGTCGGTATTCCCCGCACCGAAGGAGGATGTAGTGCCGGCGACTATGTAGCCGCCATCCGTGGTCTGCTGGACTGAATGAGCGCCATCGCTGCCTGTCCCGCCATAGGTCCTTGTCCACAGCGTGTCGCCTGAGGCATTGGTCCTAATGAGATAGAAATCCCAATAGCCGGCACCAAATGACTTGGTGTCGCCGGCGATTACGTAGCCGCTGTCGGAGGTCTGCTGGACTGAGAATCCGAAGTCCGTGTCTGGCCCGCCGTAGGTCCTGGTCCAGAGCGTATCGCCTTCAGCATCGGTCTTGATGAGCCAGACGTCCCCGCCAGTGACGGCCACGACGATGTAGCCGCCGTCCGTGGTCTGCTGCATCCAGTAGGCGGCCTCGCCGCCTCCCTCACTGCCGTAGGTTTTTGCCCACAGCGGGTCGCCACAGGCATCGGTCTTAATGAGCCAGACGTCGCTTGCCCCTGCGCCGAAGGACTTGGTGTAGCCGGCGATGATGTATCCGCCGTCAGTAGTCTGCTGGACTGACCAACCTTCATCGAAGTCCGTCCCGCCGAAGGCTCTCCACCAGCTCGTCTGGGCAGGGGCCAGAGAGGTAAGGCTGATAGCGGTCAGTAGAACGCAACCCACGACCGAAAAGCTCGTCCTCATCGCGGACATGATAGACTCGCGGGCGGGGATGTCAATCAGGAGAGGGGTTGGGGATGAGGGATTAGGGGCTGGGGATTGGGGATAGGCCGTCAGTCGTGAGCCGGTCAACTGCTCACTGCTACCTTCCTAACTGCTCACTCGCTGCCTGCGGCAGCGCGATGTCCCGAAGCTTCCCGAAATTGGGTGCCTGTCCCTGATCACTCTTGACGCGCTTCGGGTTACGAATTGAGGAAGTGCCCCGGTTTCCACCTGCCAGTTCTCTTGCCGTCTTCGTCAGGTGTCGGCCAGCGGCCTGCGGCGGATGGACAGCAGGTTGACGACAAATGCAGCCGCGGAAAGCCCAAGCGCGGTCCAGTAGCCGACCAGCATCTGCAGTTGTGCGCCGCCTGCACGCTGCTGGAGTTCGACCCAGAGCGCGATGAAAAGCAGCAGGTAGTGGCCGCTAAAGATCGCGCGCACGATCGTCCCGCGCCGCTTTTTCACCAGCACCAGGCCGATGCCGACCAGCGCTGCGAGCAGGCAGGCGATGGCTACGAAGTCCGGCGCGGCCGGTCTGCCTTCCCACGTCTTCTTGCCGCCAGTGCTATCGGGCTGGGCCGGAACCTCTTTGCCGAACGCCACCTGGTAGCCGGTGGCCTGGACGACTTCCTGTTTACTACAGGAAACCCGGGCAAACGGCAGCAGGAAACACAGCAAGATGAGCACGAACAGCCCGAGCGAAACCGGCCGGCTTGTATCCTTCATCCCACTTCTCCTTTCGGCCTCACTTCAACTCCCCAACGATGAAATCGCCGCCCAACAGGGGCCAGTTAGGTCAACCAACGCGGTACGGGATGCCCCTAGTCCGAGCGGCAGGATTCTAGAAAGAGCCGGTTGGATGTCAAGGCGGCGGGGTTGGACGGCCGACAGCTAGCAGCTTACGGCTCGGGTTCATTATGGTGAACCGCGTGACATGGGCGGGAAACGGGATGTCAGAAGTATGTGTCCGATACGGGCAACTGGATACTGAAACCTGGTCACTCGCGGCCAGCGGCCGTGTCAATCGACAATCTGCAACCTGCAATGCCTCGTGGGGCGTGCGGAATTGGGCTAATGGCGCAGGTATGGCATTGATATGCTTCCGACCGAAGAGCGGGGAGGGTTTCTCTCCTCCGGAACCGCCCGAACCAGGTCAAAGGACCGGCACCCGGTTCCGTTTCGTGGAAGCCGAGTGCCGTGTCCGTCGTGCCCGTGCTAGAAGTAGAAGTTCAGGCCCAGAGCCGTATAGGCCACGCCCAGCCCGAGGCTGCTGCTGGATACGTAGGAGTAGCCCGGTGATTCATAGGACGACTTCTGGCCGGCGAACAGCATCCGGCAACCGAACTCCCCGCCGATGGAGAACTTCGGGCTGAAGAAGTACTCGCCGCCGAATGCGACCGTGGCGCCGACGTTGCCGTTCAATGCGTCGCTTAGCTGTCGCTCCGATGCGGTGTCGCGGACCGTTGTCTGGCCGTCGGACGAAGTTATGCGCACCGCCGACAGCGTGTAGAAAGCGCTGGCTGCTGCGTAGGGACGGACTTCGCCGCTGCCTCCGCTCTCACCGCCCGTTCCGCCGAAGAAGTACCTCAGCGCAAGCTGGGGCAGGAAGAGGGAGACATCGTACTTGCTTGTGGATTTGTAGACGTAGGGCGGCTCATACGTGCTGTCGTTCCGGGAATACTCTGAGGTCAATCCGACAGTGGCGAATTCGCAGCCGACGCCAGCGAACAGATTGTCTGACTTGTACCCCACC
>CAZVCQ010000070.1:0-10282 GCA_964626085.1 uncultured bacterium | reverse complement strand
TTGCGTCAGTCAGTATAGTGAAAGATAAGTTCACGGACCGTTCCCGGGGATTCGCGTTCGTGGAGATGAGCAACGCCGACGCGGCCACCGCCGCGATTGCGGCCCTTGCCAACCACTCGATGGACAATCGCCCGCTCACCATCAACATCGCGCGCGAGCGCACTGAGGGTGGTTCGCGTGGCGGTTACGGCGGCGGACGCTCGGGCGACCGTTCTTCCGGCAACCGCTGGTAGACCAAGCCTGATTTCGCTGAACGGGCGGGGCAACCCGCCCGTTTCCGGTTTCTGCCCCCGACATCCTGGAATCTGACTTCGCCCGCCACGTGGACGCCCGGACCTGCTCAACCGGCAAGCAAGCGCCCCGCCCGGACTCCCGGGCGGGGCAGGAGCATCGAGGAAAGATCAGCGGCTGAGCACGATGCGCGCGGAAGCAGTCTGCCCGGAACCGGTCAGCCGGCAGAAGTAGACGCCGCTGTTCACCCCCACCCCTGAGTCGTTCCGCCCGTCCCACGCCTGCTCGCTCCGGCCGCTTGTGACTCCCAGGTGTCGCACCACCCGGCCCACGCCGTCGCAGACGACCAGTTCGGCGCTGCCAGTGGATTCGCAGTGGATGACGGCGCGGGTCGTGAACGGGTTCGGTCCGGCCCGGAGCGCGAGGCGCACCGGTGTTGACGGCCGCTCCTCGACCCCGGTCAGGACCCCGCCGCGGTACAACGCCACGGTCCCGTCATAGGCACTGAGCAGGAAGTCGGGCAGCGTATCCGCGTCCCAGTACCCGAAACCGCAGCGCGAGCCGGAGCTGTAGGTCCCGGGCGCGAGAATCGGTGTGCCGTCCAGGAGCTTCAGGGTCTCTGCGGCGGCGAGTTCCGGCACCTCGTTCGAGCCGGTGTTGCGGTAGAACCGGACGTAGCCGTCATTCGCACCGCAGATCAAATCGTGCACGCCGTCCCGGTCGAGGTCGAATACGTAGGGGTTGACGCGGTTCAGGTAGATGTGGTCGCCGGCGGCCCGCAGGGTCTCGCAGGCCTGAAACATCGGCCAGGAGTCATCGGTCTGGTTCGGGTACACGTAGACGTACCCGAGTTCGCTGCCGAGCAGCAGGTCCTTCTTGTCGTCACCGTTCCAGTCGACGACTGCGGGCTGCGAGTTGGCCCCGACTTTGAGTGTCGTCGAATCCATCAGTTTGTACTGGGTGTACGCCATCATCGTAGTGTCATCACGGATGAAGACGTTGAGGTAGCCGGTCCGGTCCCCGGAGATGATGTCCATCTCTCCGTCGGAATTCCAGTCCACAACCTGTGGACTCGAACCCACGCATCAGCCCGAGGGCAGGGTTATCTGGACGCCGTCGGCTTCCAGGTAGCTGAAACCGTTGAAGTCAGGGGCCGTGTCCGGTCCGAGATTGGGGTAGAACCGTATCATGCCCGACGTGAACTGGCCGCAGACCAGGTCCTTGGCTCCGTCCTGGTTCCAGTCGAACATCACCGGCGCGCCGTAGTAGCCGACGTCAATCGGCGTGCCGTTGTCTTCAACCATTTCCGGGCCGGCAAAACGCGGCGTCACGCCCAGCGCCAGCGGCGCGAGGAGGGCCATCGCTGCCAATACAAACAACTTCTGCATACCTGCTCCTTTCACCCCTGCGTCCGGGGCTTCGAGGCAATTCTACCCCTGATTCTGGCCGCCTGTCAAGTCGGCCAGAGGCTCAACGTCTGACGATGAACGGATTGTCGTCCTTGTGCCGCAGCTTGCGAACGACAATCGCCACCCCGGCCGCAATCGCGGCCGCAGCCACCAGGAGCAGCGGCCAGTAGACTATCCAGATCACGCCTGCCTCACTCCCCTCCCGGCCGTCCCGGTCTCGCGACTCTCATACTGCTATCGTAGTACAGCATTCCCGGCTGTCAACCGCCGACAGTGGGCGCGTACGCCGTGGCCGGTCGGCTCAAGCCGATTGGCAACGCATGCCCCGGTCGGGTTCAGGCGGCGACGGACTACGAACGCCGAAGAAGTTGACAACTGAGTGGAGTCCGTCACAATAAGCTGCGATGGAACCGCCATGAAGGTGAACTACCTGCTGGCAGCGAGTGTCATTTTGCTCGGCATGAGCCGACCGGCAGTGGCCCAACCCGAGCCCTGGTTCCACCCGGACGGCTCGATTCACTACTACAATGCAGTCGCTACTCAGGCCGGCATCTCCTGGATCGAGGCCTCGGACTCGGCGCAGCAACGAGGCGGGTACCTCGCCACCCTTACATCGCAGGACGAGAACGATTTCGTGTTCGGCTTGGTCTGCTCCTGTGACTACTGGTATTCGCGGCCGGGTTCGCACCTCTGGGCCGGGCCGTGGCTGGGCGGCAGGCAGCGGGCCGGCGCGCCCGAACCGGACAGCGGCTGGGAGTGGGTCAGCGGTGAGAGGTTCGACTTTGTCAACTGGTCACCGGGCCAGCCGAACAACGTGGGCGACCAGGACGCGCTCAATTTCGGCGAGTCCCCGTTCTACTGGCTCCCGACCTGGAACGACGTCAGCAGCCTCGACACGGCCATCCGCGGCTACGTGGTCGAGCTTTCGGCCGAGTCCACGACCATCGGCCTGCTGCAGAACGACACGAATGCCTTCGTCGGCTACACGATGTTCCAGTCAAGCCGGTCGCTCTCCACCTATCTGATTGACAACGGAGGCCGGTTGGTCCATTCGTGGTACTGCCCCTACCTGCCAGCTTTGTCAGTCTATCTGCGTCAGGACGGCAAACTCCTCCACACGGCGGCGGTCGGCAACCTTCACTTCACGGGGGGCTGGGCCGGCGGCCGGGTCGAGTTGCTCGACTGGGAAAGCAACCTGCTCTGGGCCTACGACTACTCGAACGACTTTCACTGCCAACACCACGACGTCGAACCGCTGCCCAACGGCAACATCCTGATGCTTGCCTGGGAGGCGAAGACGCGGGCGGCGGCGATTGCGGCCGGCCGGGACCCGGGCAAGATCTGGAACAACGAGGTCTGGCCCGACCACATCATCGAGGTCAATCCCGCGAATGACAGCATCGTCTGGCAGTGGCACGCCTGGGACCACCTGGTGCAGGACTTTGACTCCACCAAGGCCAACTTCGGCGTGGTGGCCGAACACTCGGAACTGGTTGACATCAACTACGTCCGGCCCGGCTTCCATTCCGCCGACTGGATGCACTCCAACACGGTTGACTACAACCCGCGATTCGATCAGATCATCCTCGACGTACGCGACCTGGGCGAAATCTGGGTCGTAGACCACTCGACCACGACCGACGAGGCGCGCGGGCACTCGGGCGGTCGCTACGGCATGGGTGGCGACCTTCTCTACCGCTGGGGCAACCCGCAGGTGTACCGCGCCGGCGACAGCGCGGACCGGAAGCTCTACGGACAGCACGAGGCCGTCTGGGTCGAACCGGGCCTGCCCGGCGCCGGCCACATAACGGTATTCAACAACGGTGACGGACGGCCAGGCGGCAATTACTCGACCGTGGACGAATTCATTCCCGCCTGCGACAGCACGGGCGGCTACCCAAGGCCCGCGCCGGGAACTCCCTTTGGCCCGAGCGGTCCATGCTGGACGTACGAGGCCACGGCGCCGAAGCGTTTCTACTCGAAGTACATGTCGGGCGCACGCCGGCTGCCGAACGGCAACACCCTAATCTGCGAAGCCGACAGCGGACTATTCTTCGAGGTGACGTCCGACTCGCAGGTAGTCTGGCGCTACGTCAACCCGGTGATCGATCTAGCCCCACTGTACCAGGGCGACACGGTTCCCACCGGCAGCTGGGCCAGACTGAACAGCACGTTCCGCGTGACGCGCTACGCACCCGACTACCCGGGCCTGCTCGGCCGGGAACTGACTCCAAGCTACCCGATCGAGCGGTATGCGACACCGGCGCTGGGGATGGCCGAGGCAGCACCGCTGCCTGCCCGGCCGCGGCTTTCCATCTCTCCCAACCCATTCCGCGGTTCAGTTCTCATCCGACTGGACCACTGGGACGCTGGCCCACTGGAACACGCCTGCGTGCAGGTCTTCGATGCCACCGGCCGCCTCGTCCGTTCCCTCGGTCAATCTTCAATCCTCAATCTGCAATCTGCAATGGTGTGGGACGGTCGCGATGCCTCCGGCCGCCGCTGCCCGCCCGGCGTCTATGTCTGCCGTCTCACCGCCCACGGCACGACCGCGAAGATACTCCTCGCCGAATAGTCCGGGCCCGTTCAACGCCTGCTATAATGTAACCTTGGAAAGCCGAAAGGCGCTGGACTTGCTTCGCTACGTCACCATCGCCGGGAACTTGCTCTTTGTCCTGTGGGTCCTGTACAACGGCATCAACCAAGGCTTCAAGGGAACCCCCGTCGAGATTCTATCCTACATCGGTCTGGTGGTCCTGCTGCTGCTTAACGTCCTTCTAATGAGCAGGCGCCAACGCAGAACCTGAAGTCACCTACCCCGGTAGCGATCGGGAGCTGCGTTCGCAGGGGCGGTGCGACATGGGGGCCACATCTCACACTATCGCAGCGCGATTGTTCGTCAAGCCAGCCTGAGGTATGTGTCTCCGGACGCAACAACCGCCCTCGGTTGACGGAGCCTAACGGCAAGGCGTCGCTTTACGACAATAAATGGGGAGTGGCGTATTGCCCAACCGGGCATGTCGAGACCGATTTACAGCGACAGCCGGTGGGTAACCTGTGCATAACTCTCTAAATATGTGGATGGACAGCGCCTCAGGGGCCGGATAGGCGTGTACGCCGCGCCCCGCAATGGAGTTGGCATACACGGGAAGTCAAGATGCGAAACACCCTTCCCGAGGCCCCGCGTCAAGCTGCTGGCGGAAAGCCGGCGCAATGGCCGGCTGGTCGTGAACCGCCTGCCGTCCTGCCGGCCGAGCAAATAGACAGCCTGTCGCCCCGTGAGTGCGGCGATGACCGTGCCGGTGAAAGGCGCGGTCCACTGCCCGGCCATGTAGAGCCCGGCCAACCCGGGTAGGCGGCGCAGCGGGTTGGTGCGCATGTTGTCCGGCGTAGCGTACCAGCCGTCGGGCGACGCCTGCCAGTTGCCGGTGTAGCGGACATAGGTCGCGGGCGTAGGCACGTCCACCACCTCGATCTGCGCGCGGAACCCGGGCCAGCGTCGGTCGAGCTCGGCAATGGTCAGCTCGGCTATCTGCTGTTTCTCCGCGTCGTAGCGCGGCCGGTCTTTCTCAAGCTCCTGCCAATAGTCATACCGACACGGGTACCAGACCTCGACCGCAGACTTGCCCGCGGGCGCCATCGTCGGGTCGAAGGAATGATGGAGGACCGATAGCCACGTGCGCTCCTCACCGGCCACGGTTATCGGTTGCGCGAGCTTGAGGCTGAGGCGGGCGGGCTCGCCGGACATGCCCCGCGCCACGCCGAGGCAGATGTGGACCACCGGTCTGACCGGAATCCACTCTTCGGACATACGGCGGATCCGGTCGTCCATATACCGTCTGCCCAGAATGTCGAAGATGAGCGTGTGGCCGTCCGCAGCCCAAACTACGGCGTCTACCCGCACTTCACTGCCGTCCGCCAGCTTCACCCCGACCGCGCGGCCGTTCTCGACCAGCACGTCCGCGACGCGTGTCTTGAGGCGCAACTCGCCGCCGAGCTTCTTGAACCGCTCGGCAATGGTGTAAGCTACCTGCTGCGAACCGCCGATGGGAACCCGGCCAAACCAGCCATCGGGAAGCGGGTCATCGGCCAGCCCGGCCCGTCGATGGTCATGCGGACGGCGTCGCGCAGGAATGGGTCCCGAAACCGCCCGGCAAACTCCTGTATCGTCTGCTTGCCGTAGCGGCGGAACGTACCGAGCAGCGGCAGGATGGCAAAGGACATCTTGAGGAAGTCGGACAGCCCGGCGAGTTCCTGCGGCTTCAGACTTGCCGCGGCCATCATGTTGGGACCGCAGAGCAGCCGGACGTATTCGCGCGTGAGCTCCGCGTCGGACGGGGAAAGCGAGAGCAGTTGTTCCTCAAGCCGCTTGGCGTCGGTGCAGAACGAGAGCTTCCGTTCTCTGCTCTCGATTGTGCACATCTCATTGTGGTAGTGGAACCGGCGGTCGTCCATCACTCCCAGTTCCTGCCACATCTCATGGAACGCACCGGACTTCGAGCCGGTCAGCATGTGCATGCTGATGTCGAAGGTGTAGCCCTTGCGCGACTAGGCCGTGCACAGCCCGCCGGGGATTGAGTGCATCTCGAGAATAGTCGCCTTGTATCCGTTCATCCGGGCATAGAATCCTGCGGAAAGCCCGGCCATGCCGGCACCGACGATTACGATCGATTTCTCATTCAACATTGACTCCTGAGTTGCGTCAGTGCTAGTGGCCGGCGCCGGAAAGCAAAGCCCGGAATGGCCGCTGTCAGGCACCTGTGGCCTGAGCTGTCGGCCTGGACTCGCCGCGGCGCCTGGCGGTCCATCCCGTCTCCGATTGGCGATTGGCGTAAGTGCACGGCCGCCGACAGCCAGCTTGACTTGTGGGTGAATCGGAGTAGAAGTTAGCGGTGGTAGAGGATATCAGTCCGGCGCGCGGCCGGGTAAGAAAGCCACCGCGCCCGAGTTCTCATAGCAGAATGAAACCGCGGTACGGAGGTATCATGAAACGAAGTATGCTGGCCGTTGTGCTGCCGGCAGTCATCCTGGCGCTCGTCGCCGGGTGCGACCTGTTCGGGAAGAAGGAGACGGATTTCACTCCCCACGGCACGACGTTCACGTTCAATCCGAGCATTGCCGTGTCACGAGTTGACGGCAACTTCTCTTCGTTCAACCCGAACGGCGTTTATCAGTTGAGCCTGTACGCCCGGTCGCTGTCCGGGGTCGTTGAGGAAGACACGCTTGTCGCCGGCCTTTTCCTGGTGGCGGAGTCCAGTTCGGTTCAGCACATGCTCTTTGTCAAGCCGTGCGCCATCAGCGTCGGGACGATCGACACCGTTATTGCGCTCGGGTGTTTCTGCTGCAACTCCGGGCGGGACGTGCCCGAATCGGTCGACACGTACGACATCGGCCCGGTTACCGACAACGCCAACCTCCAGCAGATTATCGACATCGTCCGGGACAAGGACATAACCCTGGGCCTGTACACTGTGCAGGAGGCGGTCTGGCAGGTAACCGACAGCGGAGAGCTGACCCAGGATATGATTAACCAACTCAACGCCCTGCCGCCGGACACGAGTCGCCTCACCCGGTAGCTGCGGGCTGCTTCCGCCCGTCGGGCGGAGTTCGGGACTGCGCGGTGACTAGCGGTTCAGACGGAGGATGGCGGCATTGAGGACGGCAGCGAAGCTGACCCAGGCGATGTAGGGCAGGAGCAGGATACCGGCCGGGACCGAAACACGGAAGAAGAGGACGATAGTCGCGAGGATTGCCAGCCAGAGAATGACGATATCCACCAGGCCGGCCAGCGGCGACCGCAGCCCGAAGAAGAAGATGGACCAGAGCGCGTTGAGCACGAGCTGGGCCAGAAACACAGCCAGCGCTAGCTTGACCCCGGCCGCGCCGATGCCCTGCTTCCAGACCAGCCACGCCGCGACCGCCATCAACAGGTAGAGCAAGGTCCAGGCCGGCCCGAACAGCCATCCGGGCGGGCTGAACGGTGGCTTCGTGAGAGTCTGGTACCACGTCGGGATCGCCCGCATTGTGGCAAGCGAGCCGATTCCGCCCGCGGCCAGCACCACGGCGAGCGATGCGAGTAGTTTCAGCAGGCTCGCTCCGTTCACCGGCTAGTACTCCCCGCGATTGAAGAAGAAAACCGCGGCCGTGGTGGTGAGCACGCCGAACCCGAGCAGGAACACGAGATCGAACAACGGGGAGTGGTAGGAGAATCCCAGCACCAGCTTCCGCACCAAATCCACACCGTAGGTGAGCGGATTCGCGCGCACGAGGACATTGAGCCACGCCGGCAGGTTCTTCGCCGGGAACAGCGCGCCGGAGAGGAACCACATCGGCATGATGATGAAGTTCATGATGGTGCCGAATCCCTGGAACGAAGTCATCCGCGCCGCAATCACGATCCCGATACCGGTCAGACCGAACGACAGCAGCGCCATGACGAAGATGAGCGGCACGATGTTGACCAGGGGAATCCGCACGTGCACCAGCGGCGCGAGCAGGATGATGATACAGCCCTGGATGAGAGACAGCGTGGTGCCGGCCAGTCCCTTGCCGATGACAATCGACGTGCGCGGGACCGGCGCGACGAGGATCTCCTTCAGGAACCCGAACTCGCGGTCCCAGATGATGCTGATAGCCGACTGGATCGACGTGAATATCGCGGTCATCGCGATGATGCCCGGGAAGATGAACTGCGTGTAGTTGACGTTGCCGATTGAGCCGGCGGAGCCGCGCAGGCCCAGGCCCAGGACGAAGAGCCAGAGCACCGGCCGGCTCAGAGACCCGTAGAGCTGGCTCTTCTCCCGGAAGTAGCGGATGATATCACGCTGCCAGATCATGCGGATGCAGGCGAAATCAATCATGCGGCCCCTGACAATTCAGAATCCAGAAAGCAGAGTCTAGAGTCCAGAATCTCCGGACTCCGGAATTCTGGATTCTGGTTTCTGGATTCCGGTTTCTGCACTATCCGGTCCCTCATCTCCACGCTCGTCCCATCCGCTTGAGCCGGCCCTTCAGCTTGTCGTGGTTGCTCGCTTCGTCGTCCCGGATTTCCCGACCGGTCATCTTCAGGAAGACGTCTTCCAACGTTGGCGGTCGTACGCTCACCGTCCGCACTGGCACCGACAGCCCCCGTACCAGTCCGGGCACGAATGCGGCGCCGTTCTCTACCTCAAAGTGGAGCCCGGTCGCATCCCGCACGACCTCGACCCCGTACCGTTGTTTCACTTCCGCCTCAGCCGCCACGTCGTCCCCGGTTTCCAAGCGGATGCAGTCGCCTTGCACCTGTGCCTTCAGCTTCGCCGGCGTGTCGAGCGCGATTATCCGGCCGTGGTCGATGATAGCGATACGGTCGCAGTTCTCCGCCTCATCCATGTAGTGGGTGGTCAGGAACAGGGTCGTGCCCCGCTCTCGCCGCAGCTTGAGCATGCGTTCCCAGATGCGCGAGCGGGTCTGCGGGTCGAGGCCCAGCGTCGGTTCGTCAAGGAACAGCACCCTGGGCGCGTGCAGCAGGCCGCGGGCAATCTCCAGCCGCCGCTTCATGCCGCCGGAGAAGTTGCGGACAAGGTCGCCTGCCCGGTCGGAGAGCTCCATCCAGTCCAGCGCGTCCGCGATGCGCGAGTTCACTTCGGCCCGCGGGACCTTGTATATCATCGCGTGGAAACGCAGGTTCTCGCGCGCGGTCAGGCGGTCGTCGAGCGACGGGTCCTGGAAGATGATGCCGATGGAGCGGCGGACGTCGTTGTGCTGGCGTACGACGTCGAACCCGGCCACGTGAGCCGTACCCGCGCTCGGCCGGATTAGCGTACAGAGCACCCGCACGGTCGTGGTCTTGCCCGCGCCGTTCGGGCCGAGGAACCCGAATATCTCGCCGGGGCTGACGGCAAAAGAGATGTTGTCGACCGCGGTGAACGTCTTAAACCGGCGGGCGAGCCCGCTGACTTCAATTGCCGGGGTCATCTTGCCGGGAGCTGACTTTCACTCGGCCAGCCGAGATTGAAGTCTACTGACCTGTGCTTGGGCCAGCGGCACAAGTGAAAGGACGAAGTAGTAAGGACAAAGGACTAAGCAACCGGGAAAGGTCAAAGTGGAAAGGCCGAATCGGATTCGGACTTAGTACTTTCCACTTGCTTTGTCCTTTGTACTTTGGCCTTGCCTTGATGGCAACGCCCCCTACTCGCAGCCCGGGGCCGCGAAAGGAAACGGCGTCTTGAACTCCGGTCTCCGGTATTCAGGCAGGAGCATCGGCGAGCGGCGTTCCGGCGGCACCGATGCCGCCTTCAGCTCGGCCTCGTACGCGACGACGTGCTTGAAGCCGCTGCCGTCGAGCTTGATGGTCTTCGCCGCTTCCGCCGCCGCGATCCCGGCCCGGCGGCCAAACACGAGGATGTCGAGCAGCGAGTTCCCCATCAGTCGGTTCCGGCCGTGAATGCCGCCGGCGGCTTCGCCTGCCGCGTAGAGGTTCGCCACGCCGGTCTCGCTGTTGTCCTTGATGAGGATGCCGCCATTCTGGTAGTGCTGGGTCGGGTAGGTGAGGATCGGCTCCTTGTCCATGAAGATGCCGAACCGCTTGTACTGGTGGTACATCGCCGGCAGGTTCTTCTTCACCGCGCCCGGGCCCTTGAGCACTTCAATGAGCGGCGTGT
>CAZVCQ010000069.1:0-10297 GCA_964626085.1 uncultured bacterium | reverse complement strand
GCGCCGTGCATAGTCAAGCCCGCGCGCGGCGCGTGCGCGGCAATAGTCACGACCGCGAGCGGTCGTCGCACGGGTCCGGCGTCTAGAAAGTGACTGCTGCCGAGGACCTACAGGTCCTCGGGGGTGAGCCCGCTGTGCTTGGCGATTCGGGCCAGCATCCGCGGGCCGATTTCGTCATGGTCGTGAAAGGCAAACGCGACCGACGGTCGCGAGTTAGCAGGTAGCAGTTAGAGGACGGCGGGCGCGGGCACGGCGAACACTTCCTGAAGCGCCGGGACTTCCTCGCCGTGTTCGATCCGGTCGGCGAGGGCCCGCAGAGCCAATGCCTTGACGCTGGCTATGGCCTCGGCCCGGGTCGAGCCATAGGCCATGACGCCGGGCAGGTCCGGGACTTCTGCCAGCCAGCGCCCGTCGATTTCTCGCTCTATCTCAATCTTCATTCACGCTCCAGTCTCTCGTTGGTGCGCAACAGGACGCGGTCATTCACCATGTAGTAGTCTTACCCTGTCACGGCCGGATGTCAAGCGGGCGCGGGCGGACGAAGGCGTGGCTTCTGTGCCGGTCGCTAGGGATTCGGCACGTCGATGTCGAAGACGTCCTTCCGAATCTCGGCCAGGACCTGCCACGGCTTTGGTGCAAGTCTGCGGTCAGTTTTCTTCGATTCGACTGCAACAGCTCAACAACCGAATCATCGTTTGACAGCAGGACCGGTGAAGGTATCATCGGCTGGTCTTCCATGCAATTGTATGAGTTGATACGGCGCAAGCGCGACAAAGGCCGCTTGAACGATGAGGAGATCGAGGAACTCGTGTCCGCGTATGTGGCGGGCAAAGTGCCTGACTATCAGATGGCGGCGATGCTGATGGCCATCTTCTTCCGTGGGATGACGGTCGAGGAGACCGCGGCTCTGACCCTCGCGATGATGAACTCCGGCGACGTGTTCGACCTGTCGAGCATAGCGGGCCCGAAGGTGGACAAGCATTCGACCGGCGGCGTCGGAGACAAGGCATCTCTCATCTTGGCGCCGCTGGTCGCGGCCTGCGGGGCGAAAGTGCCGATGGTCTCAGGCCGGTCGCTCGGCCACACCGGCGGTACACTGGACAAGCTCGAGTCGATTCCCGGTTTTCGGACCGACCTCTCGTTCGCTCAGTTCAGAAGGAACGTCGCCGGTATCGGCGCGTGCATAATGGGACAGACGAAGCGGATGTGCCCGGCTGACCGGAAGCTGTATGCGTTGCGCGACGTAACCGCGACCGTTGATTCGATACCGTTGATTGCCGCGAGCATCATGTCGAAGAAGCTGGCCGAAGGAGCGGACGGGCTGGTGCTGGACGTGAAGACCGGCAGCGGCGCGTTCATGAGCCGGACCGCTCAGGCGCGAAGGCTCGCCCGCACGATGATTGCCATCGGACTCCAACTGGGCAAGAAGGTCGTCGCCTTGGTTACCGACATGTCGGAACCGCTGGGCGAGTCGGTCGGGAATGCCGTCGAGGTGGTCGAAGCAATCGAGGCGCTCAAGGGACGGTGGCGCCCCGACCTGGAGGAGGTTACGCTTGCGCTCGGCGAGGAGATGTTGATTCTGGCCGGCCTGGCGAGCGGCCCGGCGCAGGCGCGCCGGTTGCTAATGAGGGTGCTCTCCCGTGGTCTCGGGCTTGAGAAGTTCCGGCAGATGGTCAAAGCCCAGGGCGGTAACCCGAAGGTCATCGATGACTACAGCATGCTGCCTCAGCCTGCCTACCGGTTCGACGTCTGCGCCGCGTCAACGGGATTCGTGAGGAGCATAGACGCGCTGCAGGTGGGGCTCCTGGGAGTACGGCTCGGCGTCGGGCGGCAGAACCTTGACTCGAGAATAGACCACAGCGCCGGTTTCCTGTTCAGGAAGAAGGTCGGGGACAAGGTGGCGAAAACCGAAGTCATCGCCGAGGTGCTGGGCGCGAACGAGGCCAAGGTGAAGGAAGCCGCGTCGCGGCTGCCTGCGTTCATCGCCATCCGCGGCACGGCGCCGCGGAGCAACGGCATGGTCGTCGCCCGACTATCCGGCAACGGGAACAACACCCGCTAGCCGACGTTCTGTTCGACCGGAGTCGCCAAAGCCACATCAGAGGCTGACGTGCAGCGGGCAGAATCGGGGGAGACTCCGACTTCTGCGATCTGACTTCTGTATTCGTCCGAACCCAACTACCTGTCGTTTGACTTTCCCACATGCCTGAAATATACTCGCAGAGACGATTTCCGATTGACGATTTGCGACCTACGATTGGAGACCTATGTCGAAGAACGGGAATGACGGCAGGCTTGATACGGTCATCGGACCGGAAACGAACGTCAGAGGAGATTTTCGCGTCACTGGCAGCGTCCGGTTGGACGGGCAGGTGGAAGGCCGGATGGATGTTACCGAGACACTCGTAACCGGGCCCAGGTCGCTGCTGAAGGGGGATTTGAACTGCCGGAGTGCGGTCATTGCCGGCCGGATCGAAGGCGACATCTATGCGGCCGAAGGCGTGGAGCTTCAGACCGGGGCGCAGGTCTTCGGTAACGTCAGCTGCAAAGGATTGGTTATCCAGCCGGACTGCCTGTTCCAGGGCAACTGCTCGATGGCGCAGGCGGGCGAGGGAGCCTAGAAAACGGCGAGCAAAGCCAGGGATTGGAAGCTGGTTGTGTGAGGCGCGATATCGGAAAGCGGTCCGACAAACATGGAGGCCAATTGCGAATCGAGAGAGAGGATTAGCATGGAAGTGACTCTTGCAGGCAAGAAGGCAATCGTGACCGGGGCCGGTTCCGGCATCGGCCGGGAGATAGCCATGCGGTTCAGCGCCGCCGGAGCGGCGGTCGCGGTGTGCGATGTAGTGAAGGAAGCAGCGGACAAGGTGGCGGCCGAGATTACGGGCGCAGGCAGGCAGGCGCAGGCCTATGCAATCGACGTGTCCGACTTCGTCGCGGTCCAGCAGTTGTGCGAGCAGGTCGCGGCCGACCTTGGCGGTATCGACATCCTCGTGAACAATGCCGGAATCACGCGTGACAACCTGCTGCTGCGCATGAGCGAGGACGAGTTCGACCGGGTAGTCGCCGTCAACCTGAAGGGCACTTTCAACTTCACCAAGGCCTGCTTTCGCGGGATGATGAAGACCCGTTGGGGCCGTATCATCAGCATTGCCTCGGTCATCGGCCAGATGGGCAACGCCGGCCAGGCCAACTACGCGGCAGCCAAGGCCGGAATCATCGGACTGACCAAATCCGCGGCCAAGGAGCTGGCGTCACGGAACATCACGGTCAATGCGGTCGCGCCGGGCTACATAGCCACGGCGATGACCGAGAAGCTCGACGCCGCCGCGCGCGACGCCTACATCGCCGCAATCCCGCTGAAGCGGGTCGGGACGCCGGAGGACGTGGCGAATGTCTGTCTCTTCCTTGCCTCCGAGCTAGCGAGCTACATCACGGGCCAGGTCCTGAGGGTCGACGGCGGGCTGCTGATGTAGCCGTCCGCGCAAAAGAAGAGGGGGATGCCCGAGGCATCCCCCTTGCGCTTCCGCTTTGTCAGCTAGTCAGTTCCAGACTAGAAGATGTTCCCGCAGTCGAGGCAGAAAGAGAATACCGGGGGATAACCCGGAGGCTTACCGTAGCAGCCGTTGATCGGACAGGTCTGAGGCTGGGGTATGCCAGCGGTTGTACCTTCGGGTGGGGATGGTATTACGTCAAACGGGTGGTAGGTCGTGCCTTGAATGTGCTCATAGTGAGTTCCGCTGTTTGTACTCCCGCAGTTATTGCACAGTACCATCGATTCCTCCTACGGCTACACGGTCTTGGCGGTCCGTCCGCATCCGCCGCACTTGATGAGAACTAGCTCGTGGTTCTTGTTGTCGTTGCACACTGGGCACTTCCATTTGTATGGGGCCTTCTTGTCGCCCTTTGTGCAGACATACGCCGGTACCTCCCAAGTGACCTTGGCAACGTATCCATCCTCTTTCTTGGTGTCGCACAGGTGCTGGAAGACGAACCGGGTCGCAGTGCTGTGGCACTCGGGACATGGCGCCAGCACGCAATCGGACGGCTTGACGCTTTTGGGCAGGTGCTGCGCCGTCGCGGCTCGTTCCTTTGCTTCTTGTCCTTCCATCTAACACTCCTTCCGGCTGCCGGATTGTGGCGGCAGCCATGTTCTTCCCCTGGGAGTAGACGCGTTCGGGCAGGATGCTCGTCGAGCATCGCCACTATCGCCACCGACGACAGCGTCCGAACCCCATCTCTCCACGTGTCAGTGTAGCATTCGACGGCCACCTGTCAAGAGAGGAATTGCGGGGAATTGCGGGCCTTGAATCCGACATTGAACCGCCAAGACGTCAAGGCCTGCCTTGAGCGGAGTCTAAGGGTCGCCAAGCAGACAAGGACATTCCCTGTCTGGATCCTCTTTGTGTCTTTGTGCCTTGGTGGTTGGTTCCTATCTCGGTTCTGGGGGCGGGGCATCGGCCGGCTTGACATTGGCTGCACTTGTTCTATCCTTGCAGCAAGGAAATGGATGTGGATAGACTGGCTTCAATTCAGGATCTGAAACAACGGCTGACAGAGGCAAGCACCGACGCGACGCGACTGGCCGTGCTCAGAGACCTCCAGAACCGGAGCGCCGAGTTACAGCGCGATGAGGTCGAAGCTTACGCGAGTGCAGCCGTGGAACTTGCGCGCAAGACCCGCAGCTACAACGACCTGGTCCGCGCCGCCATCACTCTCAGCGTCATTCGTCAAGATCAGGGCGGCGCTGATTTGTACATGAAATGCGCGAACATTGTACAGGAGGCCGCGCTTGCGTCCGGGAATCCGGTTCACGAAGGCCAGCACTTGTTCTTCCTGGGGCGGGCGCACGAGGCCCGAGGCGACTACGAGCTTGCCCGGGATTACTTCGAGCGAAGCCTCAAGACCTTTCGTGATTCTGGGCACTCCGACTGCGTCGGCGCCGCACTCAACCAACTCGCGAATCTGGCCGCTATCCGTGGACGGGCAGCCGAGGCTCTGGAGTATTACCAAGAGTGTCTGAAGCTGGACGATGATCTGGGCGACATCGTAAATGGGACCCTACACCAATACAACATCGGGTTCACGCTCCAGCGGTTGGGACGCTTGGACGACGCGTTCGAGTCCTACTACCGCGCGCTCGCGCTGAGTGAGCAGCACCCGGAGGTACGTCACATGCGCCCGCTCGCGCTGAATTCGCTCGCCGAGCTGTTCCTTGAACGCGACAAGGCTGCCAAGGCAATCGGTATCTTCAGGATGCTGAAGGGCCCGGCGGAACGGACCGAGGATCCGTCCCTCGCACTCAGCGCAATGAACAATCTCGGGCTGGCTCATCACCGGCAGGGGGACCATGCCAGCGCTCACCAAGCCTACGCAAGAGCTCTGGCTCTGGCCGAAAAGTCCGGGGACCACCTCACGGCTGTTATTGTGCTTTGGCGAATGGCCGATTTGGCCCTGGACATGTGCCAATTCGATCGCTGCCGGGATTTGGCCGAGCGGTCCGTCACCGCCGCCCGCCAGCTCGGACTGCCATGCGAGGAAGCCCAGGCTTTGAGGGTGACGGCAATGATGCACGCCGCCCGCGGTGAGGACAAGCAGGCCCGCGAATGCTTTGAGCAGGCGATGGCGCTGCTCCGTGGTCTGGAGGAGAGCCTGGAAATGGCGCGCGTGCGGTTCCACTATGGACGATACCTGCTGACACAGAGCGAGCACGAGGCAGCGATGACGTACTTGAAGGCATCCTCCCGCGCTTTCCGCAGGCTTGGCATCACCGCGGAAGGGCATGAGGTGAACCGGCTGATCTTCCAGCAGGAGATGCAAGTTGACAGCGACACTGCCCTGCTCCAGGGTGTTTCCGGGCTTGCTGCACTCGGAGTCGAACCCAGGGTACTGCTGGAACGGGCCATCGGTTTGTTGCTCGAGGCGCTCAGATTCGACAGCGCGGCGGTTGTCGCGCGGGGACGTCCCTTGTTGACGTTGGGCAGCCCGAATCTGGCCCAGGCACTAGCGGTCGGCGCGAGCGAGGGGCTGGTTTCTACTGACCTGATGCTGAACTGGCCGGTGCGCTGTGGCGGAAGTCTGCTGGGGCGCATTCACCTTGAACGGGCCGTGCCGGTGGCGACCGAGCATAGCCCATTGGTGCTTGATGCCATTACCAATCTGTTGGCATCACCGATTCAGCGGCTGACCGACCTGTCAATCGGCGTCATCGAGGACAGACCGGAACTGGCCGGGCTCCGTTATCAGGGCGTGGTCAGTCGAAATCAACGGATGCTTGAGGTGCTGGCCAAAGTCTGTGCCGTGGCCGACAAGAGCGTGCCGGTCTTGATTCGCGGGGAGAGCGGCACCGGCAAGGAACTCATCGCGCGAGCCCTGCACGATTCGGGCGTTCGGGCCGGCAGGCCGTTCGTAGCCATGAACTGCGCAGCCCTGCCTGAGGACCTGCTTGAGGCGGAGTGCTTCGGCATCGAGGGGAACGCCCTGACCGGAGGGGCCGCGCACATGGGCAAGCTTGAGACGACCGACGGCGGGACCGTGTTCCTGGACGGGATTGGCGAAATGAGCCGGGCGCTGCAGGTGAAGCTGCTCCGGGTGCTGCAGGAGAAGACCTTTGAGAGAGTCGGAGGTCGCGTGCCCGTCAGTGTTGACGTGAGGATTGTCGTGGCCACCAGTGAGCCGCTCGCGGAGTTGGTCGCGCAAGGTTGGTTCCGGGAAGACCTCTGCGACCGGCTGAGCACCGTCGAGCTCGTGCTGCCCTCGTTGAACGACAGGCCCGAGGATATCCCGGACCTGGTGCGCCACTTCATCCGACGCAGCAACCAGGAATTCAGGCGCAACGTGGCTAGTGTCAGCCCGGAAGTGATGTCCCGACTCACGACCCATCGGTGGCTCGACAATGTCCGTGAACTGGAGCAGGTGATCGAACGTGCCGTCCTGCTGGCCCGCGGCGACACGATTCAGCTGCATGACCTGCCGCCGGGTCTGCAGCAGGGAAGTGGATGTGGATAGGCCGGCTACAATTCAGGAACTGAAGCAGCGGCTGGCAGAGGCAAGCACCGAAGCTACTCGGCTGGCCGCGTTGCTCGAGTTTCGACCTCGGAAGGCCGAGCTGCGACGCGACGAGGCCGAAGGGTATCTGCGTGAGGCCGTGGAGCTCGCCCGGAAGGCCCAAGACTACCGCGAACTAGCCACGGCCGGCGTTGCACTGAGCGAGCTCTGCCGGGACGCCGGCGACCTCCAGGCCAGCATCGAGTGGGCAGAAGTGGTACAGGAGGCGGCAAGGGCGACCGGCGACCCGCTTCACGAGGGACAGTACCTGTTCCTTATCGGCAGGGTGCACGATGCTCGGGGGGAGTTCACGAGCGCCCGCGACTGCTACGAACGCAGCCTCAGGGTCTGGCGAGAAGCCGGATACTCTAGGGGGGTCGGGGCCGCGCTGAACCAAATCGGGAACTTGGCCTTCCTCCAAGGGCAGGCAACCGAGGCTCTGCAGCACTTCCGGGATTGTCTGAATGTAGATGAAGAGCTGGGTGACATCACGAATGGGGCAATCCATCAGCACAACGTCGGGTGTACGCTCCAGAAGTTGGGGCGGTTTGCAGATGCGTTCGAGTCCTTCTATCGCGTGCTCGCGACCATTGAACGACACCACCAGATGCTCTGGCTGCGCGGGCCCCTGCTGAGTTCGCTCGGCGAGCTGTTCCTCGATCGCCACAAGACGGCCAAGGCCATCAGTCTCTTCAGGATGGCCGTAGCTGCGGCGGAACGCAACGAGGCGCGGCCTGACGTGCTGCGCGAGGCGACAGCCAATCTCGGCCTGGCCTATCACCGGCAGGGGAGCCAAGCCGCTGCCGCACAAGCCTACGGACAAGCACTAACAATGGCAGACAAGTCCGGGGACCGCCGTCTGACTGCGGTTGTGCTCTGGCGCATGGCCGAGTTGGCTCTGGGCCAGGGGCAGCTTGATCGCTGCCGGGAATGGGTGAAAAGGTCTGTCGCGGTCGCGCGAGAGGTCGGGTTTCACTGCGAGGAAGCCCAGGCCTTGAGGGTGATGGCCCTCTTGCACGCGGCCAGCGGCGAGGACGCCCAGGCTCGTGACTGCTTCGAGAAGGCGCTGGCGCTGCTCCATGACCTGGAGGAGAGCGCGGACCTGGCCCGTGTTCGGTTCCACTATGGTCGGTATCTGTTCGCGCAAGGAGAGCGCGGGGCAGCGGTGACGCACCTGATGGCCGCCTCCCGTGCGTTCCGCAGGCTCGGTGTCGTCGCCGAGGGTCACGAGGTGAGCCGCCTGCTCTTCCGGCAGGAGATGAATGTGGACCGCGACATGGCGCTGATGCAGGGAATATCCGGACTTATGTCACTCGGTGACGAACCACGGGCGTTGCTGGAAGGAGCCGTCTGGATGCTGCTTGAGGCGTTTGGGTTCGAGAGCGCCGTGGTTCTCGCCCGAGGCAAACCGGTGTTGACGCTGGGGAACCCGATTTTGGAGCGCTGGCACGAGCTAGATGATAGCCGGGAACTGGTCAAGACCGACTCGGTGTTGAGTTGGCCGGTACGCTGTGGCGGAAGTCTGCTGGGGCGTATTCACCTTGAACGGGCCGCGCCGGTCGCGACTGGGCACAACCATCTGGTGCTTGATGCCATTGCCGACCTGCTGGCATCACCGATCCTGCGTTTGATGGAGCTGGAGGCAGGTGTGGGGGAGGGGAGCCCCGAGTTGGCAGGGCTGCGCTACAGAGGCCTGGCTAGCCGGAACCAGCAGATGCTGGGCGTGCTGGCCAAGGTCTGTGCTACGGCAAGCGAGAGCGTTCCGGTTCTGATTCGCGGCGAGAGCGGCACCGGCAAAGAACTCGTCGCGCGGGCCCTGCATGATTCTGGCGTCCGGGCCGGCAAGCCGTTCGTGGCCGTGAACTGCGCCGGCGTGCCCGAGAACCTGCTCGAGTTGGAGCTATTCGGTGTCGAGGGAGGAACAACGAACGGTGCTGCCGGGCACAAGGGGAAATTCGAGACTGCCGGAGGGGGCACCGTATTCATTGACGAGATTGGTGACTTGAGCCCGACTCTGCAGGCGAAGCTGCTACGCGTGCTTCAAGAAAGGACTCTCGTGAGAGTTGGGGGTACGGCTCCGGTTCCGGTCGACGTGAGGCTAGTCGCGGCCACAGAGAAGATCCTCGGGGAACCTGTCGCACAACGTCAGTTCCGGGAAGTTGTCCTCGGTCGGCTGAATGGGGTCGAGCTGGTGCTCCCGGCACTGAACGAGAGGCCGGAAGATATCCCCGACCTAGTGCGGCATTTTGTCCAGAGCAGCAGCCGGGAATTCGGACGTCACGTGGTCGACGTGAGCCCGGAGGTTATGGGGCGGCTTGCGACGCACCGGTGGCCCGGGAACGTGCGTGATCTGAAATATGTGATCGAACGCTCAGTCCTGTCTGCCCGCGCAGAGACCGTTCAGCTTGGCGACCTCCCCCCCAACCTGCGACCACTGCCGTCCGCGAGCCCCGAACCCGAACCTGCAGACTGAGGACCGACGCAGTCGGACCGGCAGCCTCCCAGCTAGTCCAAAGGGCCGAATGTCATTTGGGTCATCTTGATTGTGCAGCACCGAACCTTACTCACCCAGGCGGGAGTCCGACTCTCCGTGCTTGACATCGCGGTCGGCAGCCGGTAGAACTGACGCGTGAAACCAATTCGGACCGTGACCCCGGAGACGGCGAGTCCATGAGCGCGTACGTTCGGTTCAAGCTACTGACGTTCAATGTCCACAATCTTGGTCGCGCGGACAACGCCGATGACCGAACCTACCGCGCCAAGATCGAGTACCTGACCGACGTGCTGCGGCGGCTTGACCCGGACGTTGCAGTGATTGACGAGGTGCGCGAGCCGGAGAGTTTCGACGAGTTAGCCGACCGGCTCGGGGGATATCCGTTCCGTTTCCTCGGCGACGCGCCCGCGGTCAACCGCAAGATCCAGACCGGAATTCTGTCCAGGTTGCCGATACTCGAACAAGGGCAGTGGCGTGAGTTCCCGGCAGTTCTGCCCGGGCCTGAGGGTGAGACGATGCGGTTGGCGTTCAGGCGGGCGATGCCGTGGTTGCGACTGGAGTTGCCGAACGGCGAGACCATTCTGGTCGTTGCCGTTCACCTCAAGTCAAGGCGGGCGGCAGCCGAAGAGACACCGGAGAGCGAACCTCCCCGACGTCGCCGGTTGCTCGGCCGGGCGCTCTCCAATCTTATCCGCATAGCCGAGGCCGCGGGGCTGCGCTGTCTGCTCGACGAGGCGATGGATCGCAGGACAGCCG
>CAZVCQ010000068.1:0-10375 GCA_964626085.1 uncultured bacterium | reverse complement strand
CCGCCATTGGGTGACAGCAGGTCAACAGCATCGACCTCGAATATCGATATCTTCGCGTTGCCGGCGGTAATCAGTTCGTTGTACCCATCGTTGTTGATGTCGTACACAGTGCTCACGAGAGAGCGGAACCCGCCATGGTCGTTGTTCCACTGCCAGACCTCCTGCAACTGGTCGTCACCAATGGCCTTGTACATCTTGATGGTGTTCGGCGTTGTCCAGATGCACTCATCAACTCCGTCAGCGTCGATGTCTCCGCACTCGCTGATTCGACCCCAGTCGGTTCCCGAGAAGGAGACCGAGTCCACCAGCGTGCGGTGATAGACATCGGTGCCGATCTGGTCTGCCTCCCACATGTAGAGGTAGATCTTCCCGCGGGGAACGTTCTCATAGGCCACATAGAACTCGGGCTTGCCGTCACCATCAATGTCGTTGGTCGTGAACAGGTCCGCTCCATTCGGTTGCCTGACCGTATCCTGGTACACCACCTCGTACTGGTCGTCGCCGGTGCACTCCCAGACGGACGTTACTCCGTAGCTACCGGCTGAGGCTGAGGCGAAGTCCATCCTGCCGTCCAAATCGAAGTCACCAGTTGTTATGCAACTGAATGCATGCGTGGTGTCGCGCCAAACGAGTTGATTCTGGTCGTTGCCTATGTTCTCCCAGATGCAAGTCCCTAGGCCGGGCGTGGCGCTGAATATTCCCTTGCGACCATCTCCGTCCATGTCCGGCAGATAGCAGGTCAGAAAGGGTATGGCGAAGTTGTTCCCACACCGGTAGTACCACGAGAGCGAGCAGGGGTAACTGATGCTGTCAGGACTCTCTATCGTAATGACGTCGTCATAGAAGATGTTGGGATTCGAGGAGTCGGGCTCTACTGTAATGCACACGATGTCGGTCAGGCCATCATTGTCAATGTCCCCGGCAGCGAAGGGCATTGCGTTCCCAATCGTGATGCCTGGTGGGGGGGTAAGCGCCCGTGTCCGCAAACATCAGCCTGAACCGATTCCAGCCCTGGTGCCTCCAGCCCTCAAGACGCTGCAGTTCTGATGGGTGAGCCATCCCCGTGGCGAACACAAGCTCCGGCATTGAATCGTGGTCGCTGTCGCAGCAGACCACCCTTCCGTAGGCTTCCGCATATGGACCAGAAGGGACTTGGGCGATTCGTCGCATGCTGAGAGCACCAAGCAGCGTGGCCGAGCCAGCCAGGACAAGAACGAGTTGACGCATCATATCGAGAGGCGGGGAGGCATTTCATGCCTCCCCGCCAGCACTATTCTACCTGACCAACGTCACGCGTCCAGTCGAGGCTTTTCCGCCTGCAGAGAAGCGGACGAAGTACACGCCGGAAGGTACTACTCGGCCATGGCCGTCGGTGCCGTCCCAGCGCGCGGCATGGAATCCCCTTTGGCGAGGCCCGCTCTCCAGCCTTCGCACTAGCCGACCCGATGCATCGTGCACTGTAAGCTCAACCGGCCCATACTGCGCGAGTTCGTAGTTGACCGAGGTCCCTTTGGCGGAGGGATTCGGCGTGCAGCCGCGAAGCCGAGTTACGAACTTCCAATCGGAACCCAGGCTTTGCACTCCTTCACTGCCACGAGTCTCCTCCTCAATCTGGAACAGCTTCAACTTGGCAAGCGACACGTAGTCGCCGGTCATCTTTCCTCCTCTTGACTGCTCGGCCGAACCGGTATCACCGATTGGCGTCGAGAAGACGAATGCGGCGCATGAGTCTCGCTCCACCGCTCTCGACGCCCTTGCTGGGCAAATCATAGCTCTGGCCCGGCCGCTGTCAATGGGAATTTCGGCTGACTGCCCGAAGCGGATCGGCCGTGCCCGGCCTCGGCATGCCTGTGGGGGTACTGTCGGGCGAGTTCGAGGACTGAGGAGTGAGAGTCGGATGGGGGGGGTGCTCCGCCGAATTCCGATCCTGCGTGCGCGGGTCCGGGGATTCAGGCCGGTTCAACTGAGGGGCGGCCGAAAGGCCGCCCCTGTGATTGTTGCCGATCTGCAGCCTACGGGTTGATGGTAGTTACGTACTTCTGCCCGTCCTTCGTATATTCGAGCACGGCCGCGCTCTTGATGGGATTGCCCCATTCGTCAAACGTAATCCGGCCCGACACGCAGGGGAAATCCTTGATTGCAGCCAACGCCGTCTTGATCTCCTCCGGTTTCGCGTTGGGCGCGTTCTTCAAAGCCTGGATCAGGAGCAGGCCCGCGTCGTACCCGAGCGTGGCCAGCGCATCCGGCTTTTGGCCGTATTTGGCCTGGTACTCATTCACCCATTCCTGCACCTCGGCACGCGGGTCGTCCGGCGAGTAGTGGTTGGTGAAGTAGCCGCCGTTGATCGCGTCCCCGGCTATCTTCGTCATTTCCGGCGAATCCCAGCCGTCACCACCAAGGAATGTGGCCGTGACTCCGAGCTGGCGCGCCTGTTTGGCGATCAGTCCGACCTTGTTGTAGTAATCCGGGAGGAAGAGCACGTCCGGACTGGACTGCTTGACCTTGGTCAACAGAGCGGAGAAGTCGACGTCGTCCTTGGCGTAGGATTCGAACGCCGTGACTTTGCCGCCGTTCTTCTCGAACGCGGCCTTGAAGTAGTCGGCGAGGCCCTTGGAGTAGTCGTTGCCGACGTCGTACATCACGGCCGCAGTCTTAGCCTTCAGGCTTTCCGAGGCGAACCGGGCCCCGACGGTGCCCTGGAACGGGTCGATGAAACAGGCGCGGAATACGTAGTCCTTGCGCTTGCCATCTTCCCCAACGGTTACTTTGGGGTTGGTCGAGGTCGGAGTAATCATCGGTATCTTCGCGCTCTGGCACTTGTCCGAGAGCGGCACCGAGCACTTGGACGACACCGAGCCGATGACTACAACCACTCGGTCCATGTCGATGAGCTTGGAGCCGGCGTTGCCGGTCTCGGTCGGGTCGTTCTTGTCATCGGTCGCGACGACGTCTATCTTTCTGCCGTTGACGCCGCCGGCGGCGTTGACTTCTTCGATGGCGAGCATGGCGCCGTTGCGGGCTGATTCGCCGAAGGTCTTGACGTCGCCGGTCAAGGGCACGACCAGCCCGACCTTGATGGCGGCACCGGCGCCGCCGGCCTTGCCGGTACTTCCGGCATTGCCGCCGCAGGACAGGCCGGCGACGATTGCCGTCGCGGCCAACACGGTGAGTAGCTGTCTCATTCTTGCCTCCTTGGGTTAGCGAACGACAAACGATGAATGATGAACGATGAATCAGGGCTCAGTTTAGACATCCTCTGCTCCGGCCGCGGTTTCATTCCCCGTCCGGTATCGTTCCAGGAACTCGCTCGACCAACTCTCAAGCGTTCCCTGTGCAATCGCGGTCCGGATGCCCTGCATCAGCCGCTGGTAGAATCGGACGTTGTGCAGGGTCAGGAGCTTCGGCCCGAGTGCCTCTCCGACCACGAACAAGTGACGTAGATACGCACGCGTGAAGCTGCGGCAGGTATAGCAGTCACACCGCGGGTCAAGCGGGCCGAGGTCATCGGCGTGCCGGCTGTTCCGGATGGCGACCCGACCTGAACTCACAAACGCGGTGCCGGTGCGGCCGTTGCGGGTGGGCAGCACGCAGTCAAACATATCCACCCCGAGCCTGACCGCGGCGATCATGTCCTCCGGGTAACCCGCGCCCATCAGGTAGCGCGGCCGGTCAATCGGCAGCAGAGAAGTCACGCGTCCGACCATGTCGTAGGTGACGTCCGATGCCTCGCCCAGACACAGCCCGCCGATTGCATACCCGGGCAAGTCGAGAGCAACGAGCGACTTCGCGCTGCTTTCCCGCAGATCAGCGTAGGTAGCGCCCTGCACTATGCCGAACAGGTTTGTTGCCGGCTGCCGGGCCCGGCTGCATCGTTCCGCCCAGAGCGTGGTTCGTGCCGCTGCGGCCTCGGCAACCGGCTGGCTGACCGGATAGGGCGGACATTCATCCAGGCACATCGCTATATCCGAACCCAGCGCCTCCTGGATTTCCACCACCAATTCCGGTGTGAAGAGGTGCCGGCTGCCGTCAACGTGCGACTGGAATTCGGCGCCCTCGTCCGTCACCCGGGTCAGTGCGGCCAGCGAATAGACCTGGAACCCGCCCGAGTCGGTGAGAATCGGCCGGTTCCAGCCGATGAACTTCGCCAGCCCGCCCGCGGCCTGAACCCGCTTGTGACCGGGACGCAGATAGAGGTGGTAGGTGTTGCAGACGATGATCTCGGCGCCGGAATCGACCACCTCGGCCGGGGTCAGAGTCTTGACTGAGCCCTGCGTACCGACCGGCATGAAACAGGGAGTGTGGACCACGCCGTTGGGCAGTCCTAACGTCCCCACGCGAGCCAACGACGTGGATTCGGTCTTCTCTACACGGAACTGCATCATCAGTAATTCGACGTGGAAGTACGAAGAACGAAGTCCGAATGCCGAATCAAGCCCGAATGATCGAAGTCCGGAGCTGACTGGTCATTGGTCATTCATTCGTCATTCGGACTTTGAACTTCGTCATTCCCTCTGGGGGCTATCCCATTTCCAGCTCGGAGAATCCACCGAGGTTGAGCTTGCGCGGCCTGTCACGCACGACCGAGTTCTCGCCCAGTATCGAACCCTCAAGCAAGGTGTGCTGAACGACCACGCGCCGGTTGACGATCGAGTCCCAGATGATCGAACCGTGGATGTCGGCATCAGCCCCGACCGATACGTTGGGCCCGATGATCGAAGCCTGTATCTTCGCCCGGTCGTGGATGAACACCGGCGGAACGACAACCGTGCCGGGTCGGGGCTTGAAGTAGCTCTCCTTCGCCAGCAGGTAGCGGTTGGTCTCGAGCATCGCCGCCCGGGTTCCGCAGTCCAGCCAGTGCTTGATGGTACGTGTCCTTATCTTCGTGCCGTCACCAACCATCAACTGCAGCGCATCGGTGAGCTGGAATTCGCCCTTGGTAGTGCTTCCCCGGGAGATGAGACGATCGAGTGCACCGAAGAGGTGGCCCGAGTCCCGGAAGAAATAGACCCCCACGATGGCAAGGTTACTCCGGGGCCGGTCCGGCTTCTCGACGAACCGGCTGACGTAGCCATCCTTGAGCTCGACCACCCCGAACCGGCGCGGGTCAGCGACCTCTCTCACTCCGATGACGTTATTGCGCCCCACCATCTTCGACATGTCCAGGTCGACGATGGTATCTCCGAGCAGGACCAGAATCGGCTCACCGGCAAAGGCATCCTTCGCCCGGTAGACCGCGTCGCCCAGCCCTTTCGGGTCGGTCTGCTGCACGAAGCGAAACGGACAGCGGTACTCGCTCGTCAGGTACTGCCTGACCTGGTCGCCCTGGGCTCCGACCACGACGATCACCTCGTCCGGTCGAGCGATGAGCAACCGATCCATGATGTGGCCGATGATCGGCTTGCCGGCTACCTGGAGGAGAATCTTGGGCGTCGTGTGTGTGTGCGGCTTCAACCGTCTGCCCTCGCCCGCCGCCGGAATCACTGCTTTGAACTGCACGCTTCAGCCTCGCTTCTGCGCCATGCGGCGCTTCAATTCGTCAATCCGCTTGATTTCCATCGCGTCCTTGCCCTGCCGCCGCGCCACCTCAATCGAGACCAGGTCGCCCAGCATGATGAGCGAGAAAATCCTGGCCAGGCGGGACCGTCCCTCGCTTTCGAGTCGCATGGCAAGGTGGTATGCCTGCTTGGTGATATCGAGTACAGATTCGAGCCGGAACCGGGTACGTGGGTGGGTCTCACGGTCCAGCAGGGCGACCACGACGACATTCCGGCCCGGGTGTCCCGGGCGGCCCATACCGACAATCTCGTTGTGGTTGTGCTCGGGAAGCAAGTTGGTGTGACACAGCACGCCGGCATTCTCGTTGAGCTGGCAACGCCAGCGGTCAGCCACCGCATCGAGCATCCGGCTGGTCGAATAGACAATCGGGAGCCTGCCGTCAAGGTGCTCCGCAATGGTGCGGGCTTTTGCCAGCCAGGGTCTGCGCCGGTTTCGCATGAACCGCACCGTCTCTTCGAGTCCGCGCTGGTAGCTCTCGCACACGTTCAACCGCTCCAGGCAGACCAGCAAAGTCGAGAACAGGTGTCCCAGCGCAGCGCGCGGCGGCATCCCGGCCGGCACTGCGAGGACCGGGTAACCGGCCTTTGCCGCTGACTGCCCCAGCTTTCCGCCGCTGGTGATGGCGATGATCCGGCAGCCTCGTCTCCGGGCCTGCGCATAGGCGGACAGGGTCTCCTCGGTGTTGCCTGAATAGCTGACGGCCACGAACAGGGTTTTCGCGGACACTGCGGCGGGAATGTCATAGTCGTTGCAGGTGTACACGGGCACCCGAGACTTGTCCAGCAACAGCCCCTGCACGATCTTGGCGCCGATACCCGACCCACCCATACCCGCGACCGCCACTGATTCAAACCCGCCGGCACGTCCGATTCGGGCCACACAGGCCGCCTTTGCTCCGGAGTCAATCTGGTCAGGCAGACCCATCACAAGTTGGAGCATCCGTTCTGTCCCGTCGTCGGTAGATGTTCTCATTTGCCTTTGTTCTCCTCAAACTGGAAACCGGCGAGTTTAGGGAACTTCCGGTCGATCTCGCGCCGCAGCAGCTTCTTCACCTCGAGTGCGGTGCCCAGCTTCAGCGCTTGAGCCGCGACCTCGGCTGCCGCTCCGGCGTCAATGTTGCGGATTATGCCCTTGGCCTCCGGAATGATGGCCGGAGACACCGACATCTCATCGACTCCCATGCCCAGCAAAACGAGCATTCCAAGCAGGTCGGACGCAAACTCGCCGCACATGCCGGCCCATATCCCCTGCTGGTGCGCCGCGTCGATCGTCTGCTTGATCAGACGCAGCACCGCGGGATGAAAATGGTCAAACAGCCTTGCAACGTGTTCGTTCCCCCGGTCTACTGCCAGTGTGTACTGGGTCAGGTCGTTCGAGCCGATTGAAAGGAAGCTGCACTCGTGCGCCAGCCGGTCGGCCATGATTGCCGCCGACGGCGTCTCGACCATCATGCCGACCTCGAAGTCCGGGTCGAACTCCACCCTTCTCGCCCTCAGCGCGTCCTTTGCTCGCTCCACCTCCAGCTTGGCTCGACGCAATTCCTCAATGGTCGAAACCATCGGGAACATGACCTTTACGTTCCCCACCGCCGACGCCCGCAGTATCGCACGGAGCTGGTCGCCAAACAGATCCAGATTGCCAAGGGACAAGCGGATAGCACGCAAACCCAGAAAAGGATTCGCCTCGCTGTAGCCGGCCAGCACTTTGTCGCCGCCGAGGTCGAACGTCCGGATAATGACCGGGTACGGCTTGAACAGCTTGGCCACCTCGGCGTAGATATGGAACTGCTCATCCTCGGTCGGTGGCCGGCGCTTGGCTAGGTAAATGTACTCGGTTCGGAACAAGCCGATCCCGCGCGCGCCGTAGCGCTTTGCGGTCCTGGCCTCGGCGATGAACTCGATGTTGGCCGACAGGTCAATGGTCCGTCCGTCCACCGTGTCCGGGTCGGGGGCTGTCAGAACGCTGAGTGACTCGCGGTAGACCCGCCGGCGTTCTATCTCGTCGTCGTATGCACGCAGCCGGTTGGCGCTCGGGCTGAGAATCGCCAGCCCCCGGTACCCGTCGACGAACGTCTTCCGGCCATCGGCTACGGCATGGCAGAGCGGACCGACGCCGGCAACCGCCGGTATCTCCTTAGCCTTGGCCATGATTGCGGTGTGAGAAGTCTTGCCTCCGGCCTCAAGAACCAGACCGACGATCCTACGCGGGTCGAGCAGCGCCGCCTCGGACGGCGGCAGGTCATGGGCGAAGACTACCGTACCCGGCTCGACTTCCAACAAAGAGCACGAATCGTCCCCCAGCAGATTGCGCATCACCCGGTTGGAGGCATCCGCAATATCGAAAATCCGTTCCTTGAACAGCGGGTCTGCCGATTTCGCCACCGGCTCGGACATCAGCTTTACGGTCTGGGAGTAGGCGAACTCGGCGTTCCGCCGGGCCTCGCGGATAAAGGCCTCGGTGTTCTTGATGACTTCCTCGTCGCTGATCAGCGTGAGCTGGACCTGGATGAAGTCGGCGAAATCCGCCCCCAGGTCACGCTTCACCTGAGCGTGGAGTGTATGCAGTTCCCGCGCCGCCGCGTGCAGCGCCTGCCGGAACCGCTTCAGCTCGTCCGCGACCTCTGACGGTTCGAGCACCCTTTCCGCCGGGTCAGGCGCGTACTGACGATAGACGTGGGCCGCACCAAACGCAAACCCGGGAGAAATCGGTATGCCCCGGCAACTCTTCTCGAGCCTACGCTTCATCCTGGTCCAATGTCTCGATTTTGTGTTTCAGCAACTCGAAAGCCTCCTGCTCGTCCCTACCGTAGACCTCCAGTCCTACGACGCTTCCCTTGGACGCGGCCAGCGTTAAGATGGCCAGGATGGACTTGCCGTTGACCCGCATGCCGTCCTTCACGAGCCGGATTTCCGACGAGTAGCGTTCCGCCACCCGCACGAAACCTGAAGCCGGCCGGGCGTGCAACCCGACCACACCGCCGACGACGACCTTACCTTTCAGCATGGAAAGAAGCAGGGATAGGGGGAAAAAGAAAGAAAGGAGTTGACTACCGAGGAGCCGGAAAGCGCGGCCGCCGGGCTGTTTGACCGCCGGGATGCAGTTAGAGTCACGGGCTAAATATAGCCGCTTGCTGACGACCGTCAACAAATGAGGCAGCGAGACGGAGAACGCCAGGCGTCAGCTACTCCCAGCCCCGCGCTGTTTTGCTGCTGGCCACGAGCCTCGGGTCGCGACGCTTGACGTCTCCGATGCCTTGATCGTTGCCGTATCCATGCCCGCAACCAGACCATCCAACTCATGGAGCGCTTCAAGCAGCAATCCGCGACCGGGACGGAGGCCATCCGTGTGTTCGAAAGGGTGAACTCGATGACGCCCGAGAGTATTCACCTTGACTCCTTCATGTATGAGCCAATTCTGGACCTATCAGCGCAACATCTGAAGAAACCGTACCGCCAACTCTGTGCCATGTAGTTGAATCCAGAGGGGGACTGGGAACGGAATTGGGGCAATCACCCCACTACGGATAACTCCGGAGACAGGCCTCAATTTCACCGGCCCACCGATGATCATTTCAGATTGCAGATTGACGCGGCTTCAGACCACGAGCTTCCAGAATCCAGTATCCAGTCGCCAGTGGCGGACTCCGCACTCCTGGCATTCCATCTCCTGCCCACGTCACGCGGTTCGCCATGACGAACATTGAGCCGCTAGCCGCTAGCTGTTGGCCGCCGGCCGCCCCTCCATTTGACGCGCACGGCGGAACGGGTATATTGGTCACCAATGACCGCGAGGAAGGACGGACGGGAGTGTGAAGGGTCTTTCTCTCTCTGCGTCCAATCTAACGCTCTATGAAGAACTCGCTCGACACGACGTTTGACCACCGGGACCCCCTCGGTGTGACCGCTGATGCGGCTCCATGCGCCATCCGGAAGGCTTACCTGGAACTGGCGAAGCGGAACCACCAGGACCTTTTCGCCACCGATCCGGAGAAGTACCGCTGCTCAACCGCGTTGATGCCGGACATCAATGCGGCCTACGAGCTACTGAGCGACCCGGCCCGGCAGCAAACCTGGGACCGCAGGCACCCGCCACGCCGCGGAAGGCTCGGCGACCGGCACCACCGCAGGATGTGCACTACGATTCCGGGCAGACGCAGTTCGTCATCCGGAAGTACAACGAGTTCGTTAACTCCTTGCACACCGCGGCGGAACGCCAGAAAGCGGCCCGAAAGATATGGAAGTTCCAGTCGAGCCGGGACGACCCCGCATACATACGCAAACTGGTCGCCAGTCACTACCAGCAGGTCATCGGCCTGCTCAACCTCGGCGGACGCATCTCGGTGTATGACGACGGACTCGTCGAGCTGATGTTCCAGTACGACGGCGCGATGGAAGTCAACCCCAGCAGAGTTTTCATCACCTACGCCTGTCTCCTCCATCGAGAGAACCGAGCCAAGGTTCCCGCCACAACGGACACAGGAAAACCGCATTGGCCCGGTCCGGTGACCGGCGACATCCGGGTCTCGATGCTGCGCCTGCGTCACGCCCCGGGCTCAGCCCGACCGGCACCGGAGAGAGACCTCGGGGCCCGAATCCGGGATTGACTTCGGTCCCAGACCCGACCCCGCCGCACCGAATAGCATCCGGATTCATCCTGGGAAGCAAGGGAACACTGAGCTTGTCCAGAAGCCTCCGCTGCATGCGGTTGTGGTTGTGGTGACGAGTTGTTCTTCTTCTGTGGTAGAAGCCCCCCAGATCCGCAGATTAAGGTGGATAGATGCACCTCGGGCAGCATTCGGTAACGACGTAGGCGGTTATTG
>CAZVCQ010000067.1:0-10404 GCA_964626085.1 uncultured bacterium | reverse complement strand
CGTCCGGGTGGTCGACGAGTGCCCTCACGATGTGCTCGATCATCTCTTTCATGGCTTACTCCTTCGGTGTGTCAGTCGGTGTCGCGTTCTCCGGCGTGGATGCGGACTCGGCGGAAACGGGCTCGGTCGATACGGGTTCGGTGGATACGGGTGCTGCCGCCACGATCTCGTCAGAGGTCACAGCCTCGGCCGCCGGCGCCTGTTGCCGGACGTAGCGGCTCAAGAGCCGGGCGACCGTGTCCGAAGTCTGGGCGCCTTTTGAGACCCAGTGCTCGATACGCTCGGTCTTCATCTCCAGCAGTTTCGTTCGCGGGTCATAGTGGCCGACCGACTCCAGGTATTTGCCGTCGCGCGCCTTGCGCGAGTCGATAACGACAACCCGGTAGGCAGGCCGGTTGCGGAGTCCCATGCGCCTTAGTCGAATTTTAAGCAAAGTTTGCTCCTTATCTGGAGTCAAACGATAGCGAAAGCGCCCGGAATGTCAACCAATTCAGCCTCTAGGCCGAGTTGACTTGCGGTGCTCGCGGACTAGAATTGAACTAAGGACAGCGTATCCTCAGAACGAAAGACGGACCGGTGTTTCGACCCCGGCCCCTAACCCAGACCCGGGCAGGTGCCACAGGAGGTTCTCTGTGAGAAGAGCAGTAGTTGTGTTGGTGCTGGTGTTGGCCGGAATGAGCTTCGGGCTGATCAGTCCGAGCCTGCAGGAGCACCTGACCAAGGCACAGGCAGAGCAGAAACTGCCGGTGCACATAGTCCTGAAGGAGCAGTTCGACAAGGACCTGCTCAACAGCCTGGTTGACGGTATGCCGAAGGTCCAGCGCCGGGTCGAAGTGGCGCGGATACTGAAGGAGTTCTCGGCCGAGCAGCAGGCCGGCGTGCTTCGGTATCTGGCGACCACGGACGCGGAGAACGTCCAGTCGTTCTGGGTCGTGAACGCGGTGTACTGCGAGGCGACGCCGGCAGTAGTCCAGCATCTCTCGGAGCGGCCCGAGGTGAGCTATGTCGACTATGACCGGGTGTACTGCCCGGACCTGCCGGAACCGGCGCAGGATGGTGGTGGAAGCGAGGAGATTACGTGGGGCGTGGACAAGATAAATGCCCCCGCAGTCTGGGCGCTCGGGTACAGAGGGCAGGGCGTTGTCTGCGGCCACATCGATACCGGGTGTGACTACACCCACCCGGACCTGGCCGACCATCTGTGGACCGATCCGAACTACCCGCACCACGGGTGGGACTTCGAGAACAACGACAACGACCCGACGGACGGAAACGGCCACGGCACGCACACGTCGGGCACAGTGGCAGGCGACGGCACCAATGGCACCCAGACCGGGGTCGCGCCGGAAGCGCAAATCATGATTTGCCGGGTGCAGAACGCGGTGGACACGGCGGGGCAGCGTCAGATGTGGGACGCGGTGCAGTTCTGCGTGTCGCCGCCGTTGTCGCCAAGCCACGGCGCCGACCTGTACACGATGTCGATGGGCTGGCGGATTTCGTGGGGTCCGGACCAGTCGACGTGGCGGACGCTCGCCGACAACGTGAACGCCGCCGGCCTCTCGCAAATCGTGGCCGCCGGCAACGAACGCCAGTGGGACACGCCGCCGAATGCCTGCCGCTGTCCGGGCAACGTGCCGCCGCCGTGGTGGAACCCCCAGAATACGGGCACGGGCACGCTCTCCGGTATCGTTTCTATCGGTGCGACCGACGCCACCGACGCGATCGCGACTTTCTCCAGTCCCGGTCCGGTGACCTGGTCGAGCGTGGCTCCGTTCAACGACTACGCGTATCCGCCGGGCCTGACCCGGCCGGACGTGTCAGCGCCGGGGGTCAACGTCAAGTCGTGTGCGATCGGTGGCGGGTACCAGAACATGGACGGGACATCGATGGCGACCCCGCACGTCGCTGGCACGGTCTGCCTGATGCTCTCGAAGAACCCCAACCTCATGCCGGAGGAGGTTGACTCGATCCTGGAGATTACAGCGGTTGACCGCGGGGCCGTGGGCAAGGACAACGACTTCGGCGCGGGGCGGATAGATGCGTTCGCGGCCGTTGACTACGTGACCGGTGGTGGCGGGCCGTCGCTCCGGCTGATGTCGACCTACGTGATCGACTCGACCGGCAACAACAACGGCCGGCTCGACCAGGGCGAGACCGCCATCCTGCTGGCCACCCTGCGCAACTTCGGCGGCGAGGACTGCAACAACGTGACCGGCACGTTCCGCAGTTATGATGCGCGGCTGGCCGTCACCGACTCGACCGGCGCGTGGGGCAACATCGCGTCCGGCGCCTCGGTGACCAATACCGCGGACCCGTTCGTGCTCCAGGCTGACGCTTCGATTTCGTCGGGCACTACGTTTACCTGCTCGCTCTTCGTCAGCGGCGACAGCGCCGCCGATTACCAGCAGAAGATGCAGGTGCTGATTGTCGTCGGGATGAAGCCGGGGGAGATCCTCTGGGGACCCAAGCCCTGCCCGATCGCGCCTTCGAACGGGGGGCTGTACGGCGTGACGTACAACACCAATGACGGCCTCATCTACTGCGTCAACTTCAGAGAATCGACCATCTACAAGTACTCCTCGGACAGCATGCTGACCGAACACGGCACGATCACGGCACCGCAGGATTCCTGTACCGACATCGACTATATCGCCCATGCCGACGCGCTCTGGCTGGTCGGCAGTCCGCAGAAGACCCTGTACAAGCTCAACCCGAGCGGCGCGGTCCTCGGCCAATACAGCGTGTCGTACGCGAGCTATCCGTACGGCGTGACCGATCACGAGGCCGGGCGCACGGTCCTAATCTCGGACCGCCAGACCACTCCCAGTGCGACGCAACTGATCTACGCCGCGGATACGCTGGGTCACCGGCAATACCCCATCACCCATCCGCTGCAGGGCCCCTACGGCACCCGCGGCCTTGCGCTCGACGGGCGCTGCCCGACCAACCCGCCCTCGCTGGTGAACATCTGGGCCTGGTACAATGCCGCTGGCGGTCACCGTGACAGCTCGGGCATGTACGAAATGGACCGTCTGGGCATCAGCGTGATCAACCGGTACGTCTTCCCGAACAGGGAGTGGGACGTCCGCGGCATCGAGTGCGACCCGCGTGACGGCTCGTACTGGGTGACCTTTGCTCTTGGGGCGACCGATAACATGATTGTCAAGGTAGTCGGGTTCAACTATGGAAGAGTAGGCGTCGAGGAACCGGGACCCCGGTTGCCGGAGGTTGCCGGACGGCTCGCGGTACTCGCCCAGCCTAACCCGTTCACGGGCAGGACGAACCTCGCGGTGCAGCTACCCGCAGCCGGCAACATCGATCTGCGAGTCTACGACAACGGCGGCCGGATGGTGAAGACGCTTGCCAGCGGCGCTGCCGTCAAAGCTCGGGCGCTGTTCCCGTGGGATGGCCGGGACGAGGCGGGCCAGACCGTCGCGCCGGGTGTCTACTTCTATCGTGTGCAGAGCGCGACTGAACAAGCCTGGGGCAAAGTGGTCCTGTCCCGTTAGTCCGCGACCCAATCCGTATCGGAGCGGCGCTTCGGCGCCGCTCCGCATTGCCGGATGAGTTTGCCCAGTATGGCGCCTGGAACGGATGAGCGGGGCGGGCATTGAAGCCCTGAACGAGCAATTCGGGAGGCAATTCTCCGAGCAATCTGGAGAGCAATGGCCAGAGCTGCGTGGGGAGCAATGAGGAGAGCAACCGGCAGAGCTACTCGGGCCGCAACGGTCCGAGCAACCGGGAGAGCAACGGGTGGAGCAATGGATGGAGTAACGGGGACAGCAGCTCGGACAGCAACCCGTAGAGCAACCGGGCAAGTGACCCCGAGAGCAGTCGGGACAGCAATTTTCCAGATAGCCTACGGGGCAATTGGGACAGCAATCCGCCCAGCTACTCCCCCGATGGGGTCGTGAATATGGCTCGCTACGCCTAACGTCCAGGCTCAGCAGTAGATACGGCAGAAAACGCGGCAGGAGGCCTGTAGGCTTATACGCCTACAGAATAGGACTGAGGGTACAACAAGGAACTTGATGTTCATCGGTGCGTTCGACCTCAAGGGTTCGCGTTCGGCAGGTTCGGATCGAGTGGCTTGACAGCCGCTATTCGGACACTAACATGTAGGTGAGGATACAGTGAGACGCATCGCGTTCGCGGTGTTGCTGCTTGCCACGATGGCCTCGGGCCAGTGGCTGGGGGAGAAGTTGTCGCTGCTCGACACGTTCGGGATTCCAGCCGGTTATCAGAGCCTCGCGTACAACAGCCGCAACCAAACAGTCTATCTCAGCGGAGACAAGTGCGACTCCATCGTCGTCATCGACGCCGACCGCTGCAAGTCGATAGCGCGGGTCGGCGTAGGCCGACCGGTCGGAGCCATGTGCTTCAACCCGGCGGAGAACAAGCTCTACTGCGCCTATGCGTGCGCCGAAACGGTGGCAGTTCTGGATGGCACGACCCATCAGATGCTGGCCAAGGTCGGCGTCGGCGGCACGGCCGGTACCTTCTGCTACGATTCGCTCGACAATAAGATGTACGTGGCGCACAAGCGAAGTGCTACCGTCACAGTTCTGGACTGCGGTGGCGACCGAGTAGTCGCGACGATCGGAGGCGTTCAGCGGGACACCACGTGGCTGGCGAGCAGGATGTGCTTCGCGCCGGCGCACAAAACCGTCTACATCACCAGTCCGCTTGAGAGCAGCGTGGTCGCGATCGACTGCTCGGCCGATACGGTACTGGCCAGGATTCCCGCCGGACGCAACCCGCGTGCGGTCTGCTACAATCCGACCAATGACCGCGTGTACTGCGCCGCCTGGGGAGACAGTGCCGGTGTGTACGGCATTGACGCGAGGACGAACCACGTGGTATCGGTTGTACCTAGATTTGGAGCCACTCTTGCCTGCGACCCAGCGCGCAACGTGCTTTTTGTGCCCGACGACATGCTGGCAGTGGTCGATTGTTCCACTGATACCGTTCTGGCCGAGGTCGAACTGCCCGAGGCCAGCGGAGACCTGGTCGGATACGACCCTGTGAACGACAAGGTTTATGTCGCGGGCGGTGAGCCGGGCTGAGGGGATCCGGGGATCATCGCCGTCGTCGACGGTGAAAGCTACACGGTGCGGGCCTGGCACTGGGGTTTCTACAGCGTGGACGCGTTCTGCTTGACGGACGCTCCTGGGCGGGCGTTTGTGGCCGGCGGACATGAGGGCATCATGGCGGTTGATGCTGCGTCCGACCAACTCCGAGGGGTCTGGAGGAATGAATACTATCCGATCGGGCTTTTCGCTGACTCGGCGCACGGCAAGTTATACTGCCTGGGCGAATACCCCGCGCTTGTCAGCGTGATCGATCCGTTCGCGAACAGGATCCTCAGCAGTATCCCACTTGCCGGCTACCCGCATGCGATGGCTTTCAACACTGTGGACCGCAAGGCCTACGTGGCCGTTGAGGAGTACCACGACGTGGCGGATGCGATTGTCGTGCTTGATGCGGTCGGTGACACGGTACTTGCGGAGATAGCGGTTGCGCGGGCACCGGGTTTTCTGGCCTATGACGCGGACGACGACCTGCTCTACGCAGCCAGGTCCAACAGTGACCGCGTGCTGGCGATCGATGGCAAGACTGACAGCGTCATTGACAGCACCTGGGTGAGCGAAGACTGCCGGGGACTGGTCTACAATGCGGCCCGTCACCGGCTCTACAGCTTGGGCAGTGTGGATGAAGTGACCGCCTTCACCCCGCGCACGCACGGACAGAACAGCTACATCTCAGTCGATGCGGAGTTGCAGCTATTCGCTCTGGATGAGTCGGGCACCAGGCTCTACGCCGGAAACCCGGACGACGATGTCATCTACGTCATTGACTGCGTTGGAGAGTCGCTCGCCGGCGTGATACGGGTTTCAGCACCACCGGTTGCGCTCAGCTACGACGCGCAGCACGACAGACTCTACTGCGCGCATGGCGACGAGGAAGGCGTATCCGTCGTAGATTGCTCATGGCGCGCCACGACCGCCGTCATTCCTGTGAGCGCATCCTTCCTCTACTGGGATGCCGGCACCGATGACATCTACTGCGTTGGTGAAAGCGGTCTTGCCGTGGTCGACGGAGGGACTCACAAGGTTACGGCGACCCTCGATATGGGTTGGCCTTTAGGCGTTGCTTCTGCCCCGGGCTGGCCGCGAGTGTATGTGGCCGACAATAATGAGACCTACCTCACGGTCATCCGCACGGACGAGTGGCCGCAGGTTCGGGCTGTGCCGGACGCGCAGGCGACGGTGGTGCGGGGGAGACTGGATTGGACCGGTACGTTGGCCGTGATGTACGATATGGGCGGCAGGAGGATTGCCGACGTACATCGCGGGGGGAACGACGTGAGCCGGCTGCACCCGGGCGTCTACTTCATCAGGCAGAATGGCGTCCGGCGCGGTACCTACGCCCGCAAGGTCGTAGTCACTCGGTAGGGCGGTATGAGATTCACACGTGTGCTGCTGGCCGTCGGGTGTTTGCTCTCTGCGGCCCCGGGCCAGTGGCTGGGGGAGAAGCTATCGCTGCTCGATACGTTTGGGATTCCCGCCGGTCGTCAGAGTCTCGCCTATAACAACCGAAACCACACGGTCTACGTGAGCGGAGACGAGAGCGACTCCATTCTCGTCATCGACGCGGACCGCTGCAAGTCGATTGCGCGGGTCGCGGTCGGCGGCCCTGTCCGGGCAATGTGCTACAATCCAGCGGAGAACAAGCTCTACTGCGCCTATGCAGAGGCCGACACAGTGGTTGCTTTTGACGGAACTAGCCTCCAGATACTGGCTTGGATTGGGGTAGGAGATTCGGCCGGCACAATCTGCTACGATTCCATCGACAACAAGATGTATGTCGGCAATCAGGGAAGCTCATCGGTCTCAGTGATAGGCTGTGCTGATGATCACTTAGTTGCGACAATCGACCATGTTCGTGGTGGGTACACGTGGCTGCGGAGTAACATGTGTTTTGTGGTTGCACACACGAGGGTCTACGTCACGAGTCCGAGGGATAGCAGCGTGGTCGCGATTGACTGCTCGGCCGATACGGTACTGGCCAGGATTCCCGCCGGACGCAACCCGCGTGCGGTCTGCTACAATCCGACCAATGACCGGGTGTACTGTGCGTGCGGCGGAGACAGTGACGCTGTGTACGGCATTGACGCAGCGTCGAACCAGGTAGTTTCGGTCGTCCACCAGGCGTGCGCCGACGGGATGGCCTGCGACTCGGTTCGCAACGTGCTCTTCATACCCCACGACGACGTGTTGACGGTGGTGGACTGCTCGGCCGATACCGTTGCAGTTGAGGTGGAGTTGCCTGAGTATGCCGCGGACTTCGCGGAATACGACCCCGCAGACAACAGGATATATGTCGTACACGAAGAGTCTGGCTGAGGATGCCCCGGCGTCATCACCGTCGTCGACGGTGAAAGCTACGAAGTGCTGACGTGGTACGGGGGCTTCCATTCGGTCGACGCACTTTGTGCTACTGATGCGCGCGCCAGGGTGTTCGTCGCCGGCGGCGGTCGAGAGGGAGTGGTGGCGATTGACGGCGCCTCAGGTCGCCCCCGAGGCGTCTGGGTGAATGAGTACTACGCGACTGGCCTTTTCGCTGACTCGGCGTGCGGCAAGCTGTATTGCCTTTGTGAAAGAGAGCCGGGGCGCTCAGTCTGTGTGGTTGACCCGTTGACCAACAAGCTTCTGGCTGCGCTGCCTTTGTCCGCCTACCCGAGGGCGATGGCCTCCAATACCGTGGACCACAAGGTGTACGTGTCCGCCAGCAGCTTCGACGACTGCACGGACAGGATTGTTGTCCTCGACGCGGTCGGTGACACGGTACTGACGGAGATACCGGCTAGGCGTGCGCCGGATTTTCTGGCCTATGATGCTGACGATGACCTTGTCTACGCGGCGAGTAACTCCAGCGACTACATATGGGCAATCGATGGCAAAACGGACCGCGTGGTCGATTCCTGCTGGGTTTCTGAGGACCCGATCGGGCTTCTGTACAACAGAGCACAGCACAGGCTCTACTGCACCGGCACCAAGGGCGAGGTGACTATCACGACCCCCCTCGTGCATGGGCATGACAATTACATCACGGTTGGAGCAGGTCTGCGATGTTTGGTCTTGAACTCGTCAGGCACAGTGCTCTACGGAGGCAGCCCGAAGCATGATTCGATCTACGTCATAGACTGCGTTGAAGAGACTCTAGTCTGTGCGATGTCGGTCGCCGGCCCGCCGGTTGCACTCTGCTACGACTCGCAGCACGACAGACTCTACAGCGCCAGCACCGGCGACAGCGGCGCGCTGTCGGTAATCGACTGCTCGAACGGTGTCCTGGTCGACATCGTCCCGGTATCGTCGCAGTTCCTCTACTACGATTCCGTCTCAGACGCGGTCTACTGCCTTGGCGATGGCGGTCTTACCGTAGTTGACGGTCAGACCCGTACGATTGTCAGGACTTTCGTTCTCGGTTCGTATCCTGTGAGCATTGCATCCGCTCCCGGGTGGTCATGTGTCTATGTCGCTGGCGATGATGATCCCTACCTGTCCGTCATTCGCAAGGCCGCAGGGCCGGCCGAGATGGGAGCGCAGGCTACCCTGGACGGGCAAGCGACGGTCGTGCGGGGGAGACTTGACTGGACCGGCACGCTAGCCGTGATGTACGACAAGAGCGGCAGGCGGGTTGGGGACGTGCATCGCGGCGGGAACAACGTGAGCCGGCTGCAGCCGGGTGTGTACTTCGTCCGACAGAATGGTGTCCGGCGCGGCACCTACGCCCGCAAGATCATGATTACGAGGTAGGAAGCAACGGTGAGAATTCCGCAGTCGTTCTCTGCCTGAGCCTGCTACTGGTTGGCGTCGCGCAGGCTGATTCCCTCAACGTCCGGCTCGTCGGTCACTGCGACACAGCGGGCAATGCTTGTGGCGTCGCTATTGCCGGCAGCTATGCCTATGTGGCAGATGGCGATTCCGGGTTGCGGGTGATGGACGTATCGAACCCTGCGGACCCGCAGGAGCGGGGATACCACCGGACATGGGAAACCGCCCTTGGGGTGGCGGTAGCCGGGAGCTTTGCCTACGTGGCGGACTGGGGTGCTGGGCTGCTGATATACCAGTTCTACGGCGAAGGAGTGGAAGAGGGCCAACGGCTCACGGCCAACCACCACGATTGTGCGCGGTGTTCTGCATCTTCCGGCGTCAGGCGTAAGGCATGGAGCGTCGAGCGTCCTGCTCGACATCTCCGGCCGTAAGGTGCTGGACCTCAAGCCCGGTGCGACTGATGTGCGAGCGCTGGCTCCCAGTGTCTACTTCGTGCGCGAGGTGCCACATGCCGCAAGCCTCAAGTCGCAAGTTGTCCGCAAGGTGGTGCTGACGGAGTAGCAGCACGGCGGGCGGCAAGGACCGCTTGACCGAATGACTGCCGGGGGCTAGGATTCTGAATTGTGAAGCGCGAGTTCATCATTTGCGACGTGTTTGCGCGGAAGCGGTTTGAGGGGAACCAACTCGCCGTGTTCCCGGATGGGGCAGGGCTGTCGGACGAGGAGATGCAGTCGCTGGCGAGGGAGATTCACTTCAGCGAGACGACGTTCATCCTGTCGAACCGGCCCAGCGAGCGCGGGTGGCCGGCGCGCATCTTCACGCCGGCCCGCGAGGTGCCGTTTGCCGGGCACCCGACCCTCGGGACAGCATACGTCATCTGGGACCGGTTCCTTCGACGGGATGCGGATGAAGTCAAGCTCGACCTGAAGGTCGGCGTCGTGCCGGTGGCAGTGGAGGAGAAGGGCGAGCGGCTGGTCATGACCCAGGTGCCGCCCAGGTTCGGTGCCGTGGTGGAGCCAGCGGCAGCGGAACAGGTGCTGGGCCTGGCGCCGGGCGACATCGACGGTCGCTTCCCGGTGGAGGAGGTCTCTACTGGGCTTCCCTTCGTCATCGTTCCGGTCAAGACCTTGGCCGCGATGCAGGGCATCAAGGTCAACCTGGCCGAGTACTACCGGCTGACCGACCGACTGGAGGCCAAGGCAGTGCTGGCGTTCTCACCGGAGACCATTGACCCGCAATGCCGGCTCCACGTGCGCGTATTCTGTGACTACTACGACGTACCCGAGGACCCGGCGACCGGCAGCGCAAACGGCTGCCTGTGCGCGTGGCTGGTCAGGCACCGGTATCTGGGTACGGGCGAGTTCGCCATCCAGACCGAGCAGGGAGTGGAGATGAAACGGCCGTCGCTTCTATATCTGCAGGGAGGGGAGAGGGACGGCGCTATTCTGGTGCGGGTCGGCGGCCGAGTGGTAGCGGCGGGACAGGGAGAGTTCGAGCTCTAGGCCGGCTTTTGTCCCTAGTCCCGACATTGGGACTTGATTTACGGTGGAAAGAAGAGGCCACTCTC
>CAZVCQ010000066.1:0-10475 GCA_964626085.1 uncultured bacterium | reverse complement strand
AGAGTGGCCTCTTCTTTCCACCGTAAATCAAGTCCCAATGTCGGGACTAGGGACCGTGTTTCCGCTTGCCCCGGGACACCGGCCCGATTATGCTTCCGAGAAGCTGCTGAAGTTCGAGGACGGCATCCGGGCTCTCTCTTACGGCAAGCTGCCCCGAGGCCTAGCGCGGACCATCGAGAAGACGTTTGACCTCGGCGGCATATACGCAATCGGCATTCACTGGCGGGGTCAGATTCTGGGCACGCTGAATATCCTGACACGTCGAGGCACGGACATCCGCGACCCGGGGGCGGTCGAGGCGTTTGTGAACCAAGCCGCCATCGCGATTCAGCACCGGCGCGACGCTGATGAACTGGCACGACATCGCGAGCACCTTGCCGAACTGGTGCGCGAGCGTACCGCCGAGCTCGAAGCGGCCAACCGGGAACTGGAAGCGTTCTCCTATTCGGTCTCTCACGACCTGCGCGCGCCGCTCCGTGCGATCGACGGGTTCGCGCAGGCCATTGTTGACGACTGCGGTCCGCAACTTGACGCGAAGGCGCGGGGTCACCTCGACCGGGTGGGTGCCGCGGCAGGACGGATGGCGGAGTTGATTGATGACCTGCTCAATCTCGCCCGCATCACGCGCCTACCGCTGGAGCGGAAGCCGGTCGACCTCAGCGAGATGGCGCGGGACATCGCCGACAAGCTGAGCCGAGCCGCCCCTGACCGCAGGGCGAAGTTCATAATCCCGGACGGCCTTACCGCGCCCGCCGACCCGGTGCTTGTTTCGATGGTGCTCCAGAACCTGCTGAGCAACGCATGGAAGTTCACGTCCCGGCACGCGTCCGCGCGCATCGAATTCGGGGTGTCTCCTGCCGACGGCGAGCAAGTCTGGTTCGTGTGCGACGACGGTGCCGGTTTCGACATGACCTACGTCGAGAAGCTGTTCCAGCCGTTCCAGCGGCTGCACTCCGAACGCGACTTCGCCGGCTCCGGCATCGGGCTGGCCATCGTCCAACGCATAGTGCGGCGGCACGGTGGCCGGGTCTGGATCGAAGGCAAGGCAGAGAAGGGCGCGACCTGCCGGTTCACGCTTGAACCGACGCCCAGGGAGGGATAGAAAATGGACAAGAATAGCGAGAAGGTAATCCTGCTGGTTGAGGACAATCCGGACGATGAGGAACTCACGCTGCGAGCCCTGGCGAAGTGCGGCATCAGCAACCGGGTTGTGGTGTGTCGGGACGGCGCCGAAGCGCTGAACTACATCTTCGGTCGCGGCAACTACGAAGGGCGGAACCCGGCCGACTTTCCTGCCATCACCCTGCTTGACTTGAAACTGCCCAAGGTCGACGGGCTGACTGTCCTGGAGAGAGTTCGAGCTGACAAGCGTACCCGCTTGATGCCGGTCGCGATTCTCACTTCCTCCAGCCTGGAAGAGGACCTGATTCGCGGCTACGAACTGGGTACCAACAGCTACGTGCGCAAGCCGGTCAAGTACGAGCTGTTCGTTGAGGCAATCCACCAACTCGGCCTCTACTGGCTCCTCCTCAACGAGTCGCCGCCTGAAGGTGTCTGAGGCCACCTCGGATATCAAGCAGCAGGCGGCCGACCTCGAGCCGATTCCAACGGCGATGCAGTCGTCGCGCCGCTATCCGGCCGGCGTCGGTACCCGAGCAGTTCGCCCGGCCGAGTCTTCCATCTCGGGGTCGGGCACGTGTTGACATTCGACTCGGCTTTTCTACAATTCAAACGCAGTTGAGTAATATCCGCATCACCGTCGGCGGCGTTGAGTTCGCAGGAACGCTGAACAGCTCATCTCTCACGGAGAAGCTGCTCAGCCTGTTGCCGTATGAGACGATAGGCGAGACATGGGGCAAGGAAGTCTATTTCCCGGTCGACCTGACCGTGGATGACCCGGAGCTGGTAAGCGACGTCAAGGTCGGCGACATCGCCTATTGGCCTGATGGACCCGACATCTGCCTGTTCTTCGGCCGCACGCCCAAGAGCACGGGCGACGCGCCGGTCGTTGCCAGCCCGGTCATGGTCATCGGAACCTTCCAGTTCAGTCCGGAGGACTTCGACCGCATTGAGCGCCGCCGTAACGGCATCCTGGTCAACGTTGGACCGGCGCAGTAGCGCGGCTCCGGGTCGGCCGGACCCTCAGTCTGCAATCTACAATCTGGAATCTGAAATCCGCTGGGGCAGTAGCTCAGTTGGGAGAGCGCCAGGTTCGCAATCTGGAGGTCGCCGGTTCAACCCCGGTCTGCTCCATTCTCTGAAATCGCCGGTCTTCGTTCGACAATCGTCGATTCCGCATCGGGAGGTGTGATGGTAATCCTTCCCAAGTACGTTTTTCTCACGAAGGGCACGGGCGTCCATCGCGAGAAGCTCGCCAGTTTCGAGGCGTCGCTGCGCGACGCCGGAATCGCCGCATACAACATCGTGCGGGTCTCATCCATCTTCCCGCCCTGCTGCCGTATCATCTCCCGCACCCGTGGGCAGAAGCTGCTGACGCCGGGCCAGGTCATGTTTGCCGTAGTCAGCGACAACGCCACCAACGAACCGCATCGGTTGATTTCCGCCTCGGTCGGACTGGCCATCCCCAAGGACCCGACAAAGTACGGCTACCTCTCCGAGTACCACTCGTTCGGCCAGCGTGAGGAGAGCGCCGGCGACTACGCCGAGGACCTTGCAGCTCAGATGCTCGCCACGACCCTCGGCGTCCAGTTCAACCCGGACACGAGCTACGACCAGCGCAAGGAAATCTGGAAGATTTCCAACGAGATAGTCCGCACCCAGAACATCACTCAATCGGCGATTGGCAACAAGAGCGGGTTCTGGACCACGGTCGTGGCTGCCGCCGTACTGATAACCCACCTTCCGGAAGAACAAGTAGAAGAAGAGAACGACAGGTAGCGCCGGCCCCGGCCGCGCTAGTAGCGTTTCTCCAGAACAACGCCCGAGTAGTAGTGCTGCAGTATTTCCCGATAGCTCGCTCCGGTTTCGGCCATTACGATGGCTCCATCCTGACACATACCCGACCCATGGCCCCAGCCACGGCCGGCTATGGCCACGTATCGACTGCGAATGGTCATAGTGAATGCAGTCGACTTGAGCCCAGTCGCCATTCGGAAATCCGACCCCGCCAGCCGCAGGCTGCCACGGTCGGTTGCGAGGTTAACGTACTTCACCCTGCCGGACGGATCGGTCTCAAGCCTGCTGCCGCGCACGTGGCACCGCTTTGCCGAAAACCGACTCACCACGGCGTCCAGACTGTCCCTGCCCAGGTTCACCTGCCAGGAGAAGTTCGACTTGCCCGAACAATAGACCTTGCAGCCCCGGCGATGCCCGGGCGTGTCCGGCACACTTCTCAGGTACGGCCGCGACCCGTTCGCGGTAACTCCTCCGCAGTTGGCGTGGTACAGCGCCTCACAGACCTCGCCCTGGAACACAATCATCTCGCCCCGCGTTGCCTCCACGGCCTGCCGGGAGAGTTCGGTCTCGCGATCAATGCCGCGATACTCCTGATCCCTCAGATATGAGTCGAAGAGATGGTGCCCCAATCCCTTCCGGCGTCCAAGGCGCGCCATCGTGAAGCTGCGGGCTGCTATCGCCTGGGCCTTGGCCGCCTCGACCGTGCGGGCGTTGATCGGTCCGATTTCGCACGGTACGACCCCGAGCAGGTACTCCTCCAGTCCGAGCACGTTCACCACGGCCAGGTCGTTGTCCGCGGACCGGAAGAGAAGCAGCCGGCCGCGGTAGCTGCGGTCGCCGACGCGGACGAAACCACCTTCTCCCGCCGCAACCGTGAGTGTCTCGGTCGTCCGCAGCGGCACGATATCCCCGGTCGCTGCCACAAGCCCTCGCTCCAGACTGACCTGTAACGACTGATTAGGACCCACCGACTGGCGTTGCGAACCCGCAGCCACCGTCAATCCCCGGCTCGAACTGAGGAAGGGGGCGTTCCCGGCCGTCAGCCGCACGCGCACCGAGGGTTCGCCGCTGGGCACGGTCCGTTCCTGCCTGGGGATTGGCGCCGGTATCCGGTCTGCTCGCGGTGTGTAGTAGAAACAGCAGCCGGCGAAACACAGGACAAACGCAGCGGCTACGGAGACACGCATTCTCAGTCAATCTAACCGACCTCGACTCAGCGGTCAACAACTGCCCGGGGCAGCACTTTACAATCTCGACGCGCGCCCTAGAATACAGGCATGCAACACCGGGATAAGCGAGTCGCTGACGCCATCAAAGACTCCGTTGCGAAAATCGTGCTGAGCGAGCTTTCCGACCCGAGAATCGGGTTCGTGACGGTCACCCGCTGCCACATCTCGCGCGACCTGAAGAACGCCACGGTCTACTTCTCAATAATGGGAGACGAGACCACGAAGCAGCAGTCGTTCGAGCATCTCCAGGGCGCACGCGGGTACATCCGACGGCGGCTCGGCCAGATGGTGACGTTCCGGGTACTCCCTGAACTCCGGTTCGCGCTCGACGACATGCTGGCTCACGAGATACACATCAACGAGATCATATCCGAACTCCACAAGAACGAGACCGGAGAACAGGACTAGCCAAATCGGTCTGATTCGACCGATGCGCGGGGTACTGAACGTGAACAAGCCGTCAGGCATCTCGTCATACGACGTCATCCGCCGCATCAAGCCCATCCTTCAATCGCCAATTCCCATTGGACACGCCGGTACCTTGGACCCGCTCGCGTCCGGCGTGCTCCTTGTGCTCCTGGGTGAGGCGACCAAGGTTAGCCGCTTCCTGCTCGACCTACCCAAGGAGTATGTGGCCGGGGTGTTGTTCGGAAGACAAACTGATACGGACGACATAACCGGGATGACGCTTGCGGAAAGTCCGGCAACCGGCCTTGCTGCGGGATCCGTGCGGGCCGCGCTGGACCGGTTCGCCGGCGAAATCGAACAGATACCGCCGGCCTTCTCGGCGTTGAAACAAAATGGCCAGCCGCTGTATCGGCTCGCCCGCAAAGGAATGGAAGTCCACCCAAGGTCGCGCAAGGTCACGGTCCACAAACTGGAGCTGCTTGACTGGAAACCTCCGACTGCGACTGTCCGCTGCCGGGTTTCGGCCGGGACGTATGTCCGAGCCCTGGCGCGAGACCTGGGCACGGCACTGGACACTGTGGCGACACTTGCGACCCTTGTCCGCACGAAGGTAGGGCAATTCACCATCGAAGACGCGTCCGTGTCAGACACGCTCGACCCGACCTCGCTTGCCGACCGGCTCGTGCCGATCGACGTCGCTCTGACCGGTATGTCACGCATCAGCGTCTCCCCTGTTCAGGCTCAGCATCTGTGCCAGGGCAAGGTGGTGAGTGGATTCGGGGGCTCGGCGGTATCCGGAGTTGACGGCTTCGCGTTGGCCCAGACCGATGACCGCAGTTTTCTCGCTATCGTCGTGTCGAATGGTACGGAGCTGCGTACAAAACGGATAATCTATGCCAACTGACCCCCATTCGCCAATCGCCAATCGCCAATCGCCAATGCCATTGGCCGTCGCGCTGGGCTCGTTCGATGGCATACATCTCGGGCACCAGCATATCATCCGCCGAGCGGCGGAAATCGCGGCGGGTATCCACGGGCTAACCGCCGTCCTGACCTACGATCCGCTGCCGGCCCAGCTTATCTACCCCGACTTCACCTACATTCTGACAACCCTCGCCGAGAAGAAAGCCCTGCTCACGGAACTGGGGGTTGAGTACATCTGCCTGCTCCGCTTTGACGCCAAGCTCCGGGGTACCGCTGCCCCGGACTTCATCCGGCGCCATATCGTCGAATCACTCCACCCGGCAGCAGTTGTTGTCGGCCACGACCACCGCTTCGGCAGCCGGGGTACCGGTGACGCCGGCCTGCTCACCCGCACCCTCGAGCCACTCGGCATCAGGGTCGACGTCGTTCCCGAGATAGCGCTCCGCGGTGTGCCGGTTCGGAGCACGACGATCCGCGAACACCTACTGCTTGGCCACGTCAGCCTTGCGGCCGAACTGCTCGGCCGCAGCTACACAATGAGCGGCATAATCGTTCCGGGCACGGGAACCGGACGCCGCCTCGGATTCCCGACCATCAACCTGCGCCCGTTCGAGCGGGAGACACTGGTACCGGCTGACGGGGTCTACCTTTGTCGCGTGGATACGGCCGGCCGTACGTTCGATGCCCTGCTCAACATCGGACACCGGCCCACCTTTGGCGGTGAAACGCGAACCATCGAAGCCCACCTGCTGGATGTCGAGCTTGCCGAGTCGCCGCGCAGCGCCGTGTTCCGGCTCGTCGACCGGCTGCGACCGGAGCGTCGATTCGAGAATCCGGCAGCGCTCGCGTCCCAGATTGCCGATGATATCGCGGCAGCCCGGACGATATTCGCCCGTCTTGCGGACAACCGCAACCTTGACAGCCAGCCGGCGTCCAATAGTCTATAGGCTCTTGCTAAAAACAGAACAAGCAGGTGTATATGCGGACCGTACGGGTTCTCCGGCGCGGTGCGTGGTCGCCTGCCCGACCAGGAGGTCGAGACCATGATCCCCTTTGCACTCAGTTTGGCCGCGCTGCTCGGAGTCAGCCCTCTCTCCGCCCCCGACTCCCTAGTCGTTCCGATGTGGGCGGACACTTCGGTCGAGATCGAAGCAATAGTCTTCCCGCCGGCCGGTGCCGTACTTCCGTTGTTCTACCAGGTTGCGTGGGGCGACGGCGATACCCTCGACTGGACCGAGCCGCTGCGCAGCCTGGTCGACATCAGTCGCTACCACACGTACAAGGCGCCCGGCGTATGCTCCGTTTCGGTCCGGGCGAGAGACTCGCTGGGCCGGACCTCTGACTGGGGCAGGCCGCACGGCGTCCGAGTTCTGCGCGAGCCGATACTGAAGGGAGTCTTCCCGACCGAGGACCCGATCGTCGCGTCGCCGACCCTTGACCTGCACGGGAATATCTACGTCGGCGACGAAGGTGGCTCATTCTACTCCATCAACCCCACGACCGGCGCCGAGCGCTGGGTTTTCAAGGCCAAGGACGCTATCTACGGCGCTGCGGTAGTCGGTTCGCGACTGGTGAAGCGCCCTGGCGGCTGCAATCCACTGGCGCTCTTGTGGCCGCGGGAGAAAACAGCCACCGACCTCATCTATGTGGTTTCGCTCGACTCGAACCTCTACTGCATGGACACGACCGGCAGACAGCTCTGGTCGACCTACCTCGGCGACGAAATATACGGCACGCCGGCACTCGGCGCGGACGGTACCATCTACGTCACGACCGACAAGGGTACGCTCGCCGCTGTCGCGCCGGACGGCAAGATGAAGTGGAGCTTCAAAACCGGCGACGACATCGCCGGCTCGCCGACCGTCGGCCCCAACGGTCTCATCTACGTCGCGGCCGACTCGGTCTACTGTGTCGACGCCCTAGGCCGCCGGAGCTGGGCCTTCGGCGCGCCCGAGGGCGACTACTTCTTCGCCTCGCCCGTCGTCGACGAGGACGATGTCGTGTACGTCGGTAACAACGACGGCTACCTGTACTGCCTCGGCCCGGACGGACGCCAGCAGTGGCGCGCCCCGGCCCCGGAAGGCGACGAGATTCGGCCGGAGGCGGTGGTCGGGCCGGACGGCGCGCTATACTTCGGAACCGACGGCGACTACCTCTGCCGCCTTACCCCGGACGGGCCGCCCACCGTGTTCTACGAGGCGCTCGACATCCTCGTCGCTACCGCCGCGACCAGTGACAAAGGCACGGTATATGCACTTCCCGACGACGGCATTCTCGTTGCCAAAGCCGCGAACGGCCGCCTGCTGTGGACCCGAGAGGTAGCGTCCGGCGACAAGGAAGTCTACTACTCGTCCTCGCCGACAATCGGGCCGGACGGCGTTGTCTACGTCGGTTCGTGGGACGGCGGCCTGTACGCCTTCCGTGCCGACGGCCCGCCCGCGAACACGACCTGGCCCCAATACCGGCACGACCCGCAGCACACCGGCCGCGCGGGGTCGGGCGCCGGGCACTAGGACCCTTTGATACCGTGAGCCCACTCCAAAGGAACAAACATGCTTGACATCTATGTCGCGCCCGGACGCGCCTTCGCCCGTTTGAAGGAGAAACCGAGCTGGCTCATCCCGATCATCATTGTGCTGCTCTTCAATATGCTGTTCGTGCTCGTGTCGAGCAACTACGTCGATTGGGAGAAACAGCGTCAGACCACGATTGACCGCATGCGCGAACGGAACATGTCGGAAGAACAGATCCAGAAGTCAACCGAGGGCATGGACAAGTTCTACTCAAACCCGGCAATGCGCTACGGCATGCCCGCGGTCAGCGCCCTGTTCGTCACCGTGATTGCGGCGCTGTTCCTGGCGGTCATCTACAACGTCAGCCTGCCGTTGTTCGGTAGTACGGGCGATTTCAAGCGCACCTGGGCGATAGTCTGCAACGCGAGCCTGGTCGCAGTACCGGCGACAATCGTTCGCGGACTGCTCGTGTTGCTGAAACGCTCAGCCGAGGTGACGACTGGCCTGCTGGCGGCGGCGCCGGCAATCAAGCAGCCGTTCCTGAAAGGGCTGCTGGCCCAGCTCGACATCTTCGATTTCTGGAAGTTCATGCTGATAGCTATCGGGCTGAAGGTCGTATTCGGGCTCAAGGGCTCGAAGTCCTACATCCTCGTTTTTGCCGTCTGGTTGGTGGTCATGCTGATACTGGCGCTGCTCGGGATGAGCGCCGGGAGGTAGATGATGCTGCTCCTGCTGCTCGCCCTGGTCTCGGCCGTGCCGGACACGATTGAACTCTCGCTGGCGCAGGCACTCGACCAGGCGCTGCGGGGCAGCCCGGCTCAGGCCCAGGCGTCTGCGTCACGGCTCAGCAGCGGGATAGCGGTCGGCCGGGGAGTCAACGCCCTGCTGCCGTCGGCGTCCGGTTCACTCTCCTGGGGAAAGACTCGCTCGCAGATTCTCGGCTTCGACTCGACTACAACCGGGTGGGATGGCACGTTCACTCTCAGCCAGGTGGTCTTCGACCCGCGGGTCTTTGCCGGGGTCGCCAACTCCTTCATCCAGGCCGGTTACTACTCCGTTGACGCGCAGGACAAGCAGGCCAAGCTCATCTACGACGTCACCAGTGGCTATCTCGGGCTGCTGGGGACTCGGCTGCTGCGCGACGCGGCCGCGTCGGCAGTCGACCGGTCCGCCGACAACGTAAAGCTCAACCAGGAGAAACTCCGGCTGGGGGCCGCGTCGAGAATCGATGTGATGCGGTCGGAAGTCTACAAGTCCCAGGCCGACATCAGCCTGCTGACTGCAGACAAGGCCCTGGCCGCGGCCAACGCCGGGTTCCTCGCCACGGCCGGCATCAGCCGCGACGTGGTCGTCAAGCCGACCGAGCGACTCACCGAGCCTTCCGGGTTCACCGTATCCGACAGCGATAGCTTGATTGCCGAAATCGAACGCCTCAACCCCTCCGCGCGGCTGGCTGCCAAGTCCGGGACCATCGCGACGGTGAACACGGTCGCGGCAGTGGGACAGGTCCTGCCCTCGGTTTCGGCGTACTGGAGATCGACCTACGAAAGCTCAAATGCTCCCAGGTCCATCCGGGACTGGGACGACAAAGACCAGGTCACCACCGGCATCGGGCTCACCTTCCCCCTGCCCGACATCAAGTCATTTGCGCTCGACATCGCCGACGCCGTTGCCGGCTCGCGTCGGGCGAAGGCGGCAGCGCAGGCCACACGGTACCAGGTCCGGGCCGCGGCGACCACCGCGGTCATTGGCTATGAGGAAGCCCGGCAGCGCTACGACTACGCCAGGAAGAACCTCGAACTGAACCAGGAACTCTTTCGCCTTGCCCGGGAGCAGCAGCGGCTCGGCGCCATCTCGCTCATCGACTTCTTCAGCGTCGAAACCGCGCTCGAACAGGCCAACGCCTCATACATCGCGGCGCTGACCGATACCTACATCCAGGCCGCGCAGATCAACTACCTGCTCGGCCGCACCCGGCCGGAGACCCGGTAGAAGGGAGGCTCGATGAAGAAGCGCACGCGTACCATCGTCATCGTGGCTGCGGTCGTAGTCGTAGTCGGCCTCATCGTCGTGGCCAACCTGAAGAATAAGGCCGGTGGCGGCGAAGAAGTCGAAACGCAGAAGGTGAAGTACGGCTCGATCCTCTCCAAGGCGTCGGCCACCGGCGCGCTGCGCGCCAAAGCCCAGGTCAACCTGCAGTCGCAGGTCATGGGCGTCGTGGACAAACTGCCGGTGAAGGAAGGCGACTGGGTCGACCGCGGCGACCTGCTGCTTGAACTCGACCGCAAGAGCTACGAGGCGAACCTCGTCCTCGCCCGGGCGCGATTCGACCAGGCCCGCGCAAGCCACACCCGCGTCGAGAGTCTCTACGCCACGAAGCTCGTGGCGTCCGAGGCGTTCGAAGCTTCGCGGGCGGCGCTCGACATGGCCCGGGCCCAGTTCGACCAGGCCCAGGACCAGTACAACAAGACCGTCATTCGAGCCC
>CAZVCQ010000065.1:0-10534 GCA_964626085.1 uncultured bacterium | reverse complement strand
GCGACCATGACTGCCGTCGACTCGGTAGTCGTCGGCGCGGACCCGCAGGGGATAGTCTACAACTCGCAGACTGACCGAGTGTACACAGTCAACAATGGCAATAACCGACTGGCGGTCATCGACTGCGCGACCAACACCGTGACCGCTGACGTGCCGACCGGCGGCAGTCCGTATGTCGCGTGCTACAACCCGGTGGGCAACAAGATCTACTGCTCGAACTACTCCAGCGAGGACGTGACGGTGGTTGACGGGGCGACCAGCGCGGTCCTCGCGACGATACCGATGGGCGACAATGTGACCGCGCTCTGCGCCAACACCGTGAGCAACAAGGTCTACGCCCTCGGCTCCGGCGACCTGTGGGTGAAGGTGATTGATGGCGACAGCGACCGGGTGATTGCCACCCTGCCGATGGGGTACTTCCCGGTAAACCTGGCCTTCAATCCCGTCGCGAACCGGGCCTACTGCTCGCGGTCGTTCTACGACAATGTTGCCATCATCGACGGCGCGGGCGACTCGGTGCTGCCCGGCAGCCCGCGCACCGGCGATTCGCCGAACCACCTGTGCTTCAACCCGACCGCGAACAAACTCTACATCGCGAACCTCGGCGACAACACAATCACGGTCATCGACGCAGCGGCGGACACGGTCCTCGCCGACCTGGCGGCGGGCGCGAACCCCATCTCCCTCTGCGTCAACACCCGCGACAACAAGGTCTACTGCGCCAACTTTGGCAGCAACTCGGTAACCGTGGTCGACGGCGCGACCAACGCCGTGGTCCGCAACATCGCGGTCCCGTCCCAGCCCTATCACATCTACTGCACCGATGACTTCCGGGTCTATTGCGCGTGCCGGGACGCGGGTGTCGTCGCGGTCATCGACGGCGCGACCGATTCCCTGCTCCGATCCGTGCCGGTCGAGACCAGCCCGATCGAGATTACCGGCAGCCCGGACCGGAAGCGGGTGTACGTCGCGAACTGGGCGAGCAGCAGCGTTTCGGTCATCAAGGACACGCTCGTCGGCATTGAGGAAGGGCTCCCGCGCGCGGCACCGCGCCACGCCGACGGTCCGACCATCATCCGCGGGGTGCTGGTGCTCGGAGATCCGGGACAGAAGACCGGCGACCGGGCGGAACTGCTGGACGTGACGGGCCGCAGGGTGCTGAAGCTACGCCCCGGCGTGAACGACGTTGGCACTCTCGCCCCCGGCGTCTACTTCGTCACGGAGCGCGGCACCCGGAACACGGCGTGCGTCCGCAAGGTTATCGTCCAGAACTGAGGAGGCTAAGTGAGAATTCCCTGTTTGATGGTCTGCCTGGCCCTGGCCGCTTCGGTCGTGCTGGCGCAGGTCGATACCGCCTGGGTGAGAAGATTCGACGGCAGCCTCGATTCGACCGACGTGGCGACCGCGATGGCGTTCGCGCACGGCGGGGTGTACGTCACCGGCCACAGTCTCGACGAGGACACCATCCAGGACTTCGCCACGATCCGCTACCTGGCCGATGGCGCGACGGGCTGGTTTCGCCGCTACGACGGCCGGGGCGACACCGCCTGCATCCCGGCCGCGCTGGCGGTGGACGAGGCGGGGGTCTGCTATGTCACCGGCAAGACCTGGATTGCGGGGTCGAAGTATGACTGGATGACGGTGCGGCATGACACCGATGGCGCGGTTCGGTGGGCGACTTACCACAGCGGGACGCTGGCTGAGAACGATGAGGCACGCGCGGTCGCAATCGCGCCCGGCGGCGGCTGCGTCGTCACCGGCGCGGCGTTCGGGCCGGCGATGAACTGGGACTTCGCGACCATCAAGTACGGTGCCGAAGGCGAGACGCTCTGGGTCGCGTACTACAACGGGACCGCCGACCAGGGAGACGAAGCCGAGGCCATCGCTCTCGACACCTCCGGCAGCATCTACGTCACCGGCTCAAGCCCCGGCGCGGGCACCAACCAGGACATCGTCACCATTAAGTACGACCAGGCCGGAGAGACGCTCTGGGCGCGGCGCTACACCGGGACGGGCGGCATCAGTGATGAAGACAAGGCGGTGTGCATCGTCGTCGACGCGTCGCAGAACGTCTACGTCGGCGGCTACACCGAAGGCTACGGCACCGGGCGCGACTTCATCGTCATCAAGTACAGCGGTCACGGTGACACCCTCTGGACCCGGCGTTTCAATGGCTCGGCCGATGACGACGACGAAGTCGTCGGCATCGGCACCGACGACCGTGGCCGGGTCTACGTGTGCGGGTACAGCACCGGCGCCGGCACGTTCGCGGACTACTTCACCATCTGCTACAGCCCGCTCGGCGAGTCGCTCTGGGCGCGCCGCTGGGACATGGGCGGGTACGGCAACTGGCCTACGGCCCTGGCGGTCGACCCGGACGGCAACAGCTACATCACCGGCTATGGCTTCGACCCGGTGACGCAGTACGACTTCCACACCATCAGCCTCGGCTTGGACGGCACGCCACGCTGGCAGATTCGTTACAGCGGCTATGCCGACGACTGGGACGAGCCGGTCGGCATTGCGCTGGACGAGGACAGAAATGTCTATGTTGCCGGGTTCAGCATGAGCAACGCACAGGGCTTCGATTACGTGACCATCAAGTACGTCCAGGAACCGGGGATCGAGGAAACGATGAACGATGGACGCAGAACGATGAACGTCGGCCCGACCATCGTCCGCGGCGGGCTGTTGATAGGAGACTGGGGACAGAAGACGGGAGACCGGGCGGAGCTGCTGGACGTCACCGGTCGTCAGGTCATGGCGCTACGTCCGGGGGATAATGATGTTTCCCGTCTCGCCCCGGGTGTCTACTTCGTCCGGGCTGTCAGCCGTGAGCTGTCAGCCGAAAGCTGTTGTAAGGTCGTGATTCAGAAATAAGGAGGAAAGATGACCAAGAACGTGTGTCTGTTGATGTTGGTGTTGGCGGCTGCTGCGCCCATAGCGGCCGATTCGCTCAACTGCCGGCTGGTCGGCACCTACGAGCTCCCGGCGTTTCCAGTCGACGTTGCCGTCGTCGACAGCCTCGCCTACGTCGCGGCATGGGACGGCGGCCTGCACATAGTCAGCATAGCGGACCCGCAGAGTCCTTCCGAGGTCGGACTCTTCGGTGGAATGGGAACCGCCATGGGCGTTGCCGTGAAGGACAGCATCGCCTACGTGGCCGCCCACGGCGCCGGGCTGTTCCTGGTCAGCATTGCCGATCCGACCAATCCGTACCAGGTCGGGCAGCACGGCACGTCGAGTGTCTCTGCCCGGGTTGCGGTTCGCGACACGCTCGCGTTTGTGGCGGACCGCGGCGCGGGCCTCAGCATCGTCAGCATCGCCGACCCGGCGCACCCCTACGACGTCGGGAGCTACCCGGACACACTGGGCAGCGTTCACAACGATGTCGCGGTTGCGGGCGACTTTGCGTACGCCGCAACGGCATTGGGAAATCTTCTGCAGGTCATCAACATCGCTGACCCTGCGCACCCGACGCTGGCCGGGTCCTGCGCCATGCCGAGCAACGCGGAGGGAGTTACGGTTTCGGGCAGCTATGCCTATGTGGCGGCCGGGGACTTGTGCATCGTTGACGTATCCAATCCCCAGACCCCCCAAGAGGTGGGTCGCTACGTCTCTCCGAACTTCGCGGTGGACGTAAGGGTGGCGGGGAACACCGCCTACGTGGCGGACGGATACTCGGGCCTGCGGGTCGTCGACGTTTCGAACCCGCAGCAACCCCAGGAACTCGGGTACTATGAAACGCCCGGATGGACGAACGGTATTGACCTTGCCGGTGACTATGTCTACGTCACCGAGAACCCGATCGGCCTGCGTGTGTTCCAGTTCTACGGAGTGGGAATCGAAGAAGAAAGCCCCAAGCTTCAAGCCCCAAGCTCCAAGCTCGGCCCGACTATCGTCCGCGGCGTGCTGAAGATGGGAGACCGGGGACAGAAGACCGGAGACCGGGTGGAGCTGCTGGACGTCACCGGTCGTCAGGTCATGGCGCTACGTCCGGGGGATAATGATGTTTCCCGTCTCGCCCCGGGTGTCTACTTCGTCCGGGCTGTCAGCCGTGAGCTGTCGGCCGCAAGCTGTCACAAGGTCGTGATTGCCCGCTAAGGAGATTTCGTGAAATTCTGCCTTGTCCTTTCCGCGCTGTGCATTCTGGTTTCGTTCGCAACCGGGCAGGTAGATACTGCCTGGATGCGCCTGTACAACGGTCCGGACAACCTGCGCGACATGGCTCGTGCCGTCGCCCTCGACGATTCGGGCAATGTCTACGTCACCGGTCTGAGCTACGTGACTGGCGTGCGCACCCGGATCGCCACGCTGAAGTACTCCGGTGACGGGGCGCTCCGCTGGGCTGCGTTCTACGACCGGCAGGCCAACTTCACGACCAGCGGCGTGCGGGTCGCCGTCGGTTCGGCCGGCGCCATCTATGTCACCGGTACGACTACCGGCGCAGGTACCCAGTCGGACATCACGACCGTGAAATACACACCTTCCGGCGATACGGTTTGGGCCAGGTTTCTCGACGGTGCGGCGCACTCGAATGACGTCGCCGTCGGCCTGGGACTGGACGCGGCGGGCAATGTCTATGTCACGGGGGGAGTCGTAGATGCCGTGACGAGCTCGGACTTTGCCGTCGTCAAGTACGACGCGGCAGGCAATGAACAGTGGGTGGGCTACTTCCGCGGGGGAACCAGGGCCGACGCTCCGGTCGCGGCCACAACCGATAGCGCCGGCAACGTGTACGTCGTCGGCACGAGCGAGGGGCCGGACTCGACTTCCCGGATCGCCACGGTCAAGTTCAGCCCTGCCGGCGACACGCTGTGGGCCAGATTCTACCAGCACGCGTCGCGGTCGATAGAGGTCCCTGGCGGGGTTGCCGTTGACGCTGCAGGCAACGTCTTTGCCGCAGGCTCGGACATTGACGCGACGACCAACTATGACTTCGCAGTCATCAAGTACAGTTCAGACGGCATAGAGCAGTGGGTTCGCCGCTATGACGAAGCGGCCGGTATGGACCTCTCATCGTCAGTCGCCGTAGACGGCGCGGGCGCGGTGTACGTTGCCGGCCAGTGCGAAGACAGCGCCGGCACCGCCGTGTGTACCGTGGTCAAGTACGACGCGGATGGGAGCCTACGTTGGGTGCGCCGGTACCGCTCCGGCGACTTCAACGGTGCGCGTGCGGTCGCCCTGGACGAATGGGCAAACGTCTACGTCGGCGGGTTCTGCCAACTCACTGATACGACCCAGGTGCCGCTGCTGGTCAAGTACGACAGCGCCGGCAACGAGCAGTGGGCAACACAGCGTGCGCCGGCTCTGACCGGCGTTGGGGAAGTGAACAAGCTGGCAATTGATGATTCAGCCTCCGTCTATTGCACCGGCTGGTACGGAGCGGGCATCATGTCAACAGACTTCCTGACCGCCAAGTACGATCAGGCTTCAGGGATTGAGGAAAGAGAGAAGAGCGAAGTGAGAAGAGTGAAAGACGGCTCCACCATCGTCCGCGGCGTGCTGGAGCTGAAGGCATACGGCATACGGCATACGGCATTCAGGGCGGAGTTGCTGGACATCTCGGGGCGCAGAGTTCTCGGCCTCAAACCCGGCGCGAATGACGTGCGGAGTCTCGCCCCGGGCGTCTACTTCGTCCGGGCTGTCAGCCGTAAGCTGTCGGCCGTAAGCTGTCACAAGGTCTTGATCCAGAGATAGGGAGGAATGATGACCAAGAACGTATGTCTGCTTATGCTCGTGTTGGCGTTTGCCGGGGTCGCAACCGCGGATTCGCTCAACTGCCGGCTGGTCGGTACCTACGACATTCCGGTGGCGTTTCCAATTGACGTTGCAGTCGTAGATAGCCTCGCCTACATTGCGGCCGCGGACGGCGGCCTGCGCATTGTCAGCCTGGCAGACCCGCACAATCCTTCCGAGGTCGGCGTCTTCGTCGGACCGGCAAACACCTGCGGCGTTGCCTTGAAGGACAGCTTCGCTTACCTGGCCGGCCACATCAACGGAGTGTTCGTCGTCAACGTCGCGGACCCGACGAACCCGCAGCAGGTCGGGCAGTGCGGCACGCCCGGGGTTGCCGCGCACGTCGCGGTCAAGGATACGCTCCTATACGTTGCGGACCGCGATGCGGGCCTGCGCATCATCAGTGTCGCCGACCCGACGCATCCCTACGAAGTCGGGTTCTATCCGGACACGCTGGGCCACGTCCACAACGACGTCGCGGTTGAGGGCAGCTACGCCTATGTGGCGGCCGGGTACCTGCTGGAAGTCATCGACGTGTCCGACCCGGCCAGCCCGTCGCTGGCAGGGTACTGCGCGATGCCATACGCCTCGCAGGGAATCACGGTTTCGGGCAGCTACGCCCACATTGCGGCCGGGGACCTGCTCATCATTGACGTATCCGACCCTCAGAACCCGCACGAGGTGGGCCGCTACGTCACCCCGGGCTTCGCGATGGACGTCAGGGTTGTGGACAACACCGCCTACGTGGCGGACGGATACTCGGGCCTGCGGGTCGTCGACGTTTCGAACCCGCAGCAACCCCAGGAACTCGGGTACTATGAAACGCCCGGATGGACGAACGGTATTGACCTTGCCGGTGACTATGTCTACGTCACCGAGAACCCGATCGGCCTGCGTGTGTTCCAGTTCTACGGAGTGGGAATCGAAGAAGAAAGCCCCAAGCTTCAAGCCCCAAGCTCCAAGCTCGGCCCGACTATCGTCCGCGGCGTGCTGAATATGGGCCGACGGCTCACGGCTGACGGCTCACGGCAGGAACTGCTGGATGCAACGGGGCGGAAGGTGATGCAGTTGCGGGCGGGCCCGAACGACGTCTCGCGCCTCGCGCCGGGCGTGTACTTTGTGAAGGCGGAAGGTACAGCAGGTAAGTTTATCGTCCAGAGATAGGAGCTAATCATGCGCGTGAGACTGATGCTAGCGGTGGTTCTACTGGCCGGTCTGTCCTGGGCTGGCTGGGTCGTTGGGAACGTCGGCGACCCCGAACAGCTGCGTGCGGTGTGTTTCCCGGTCGGGCCGGACACCGGGTTCGCGACCGGCATGACCTCGGCCGGGACGGTGTTCAAGACGACCGATGCGGCACAGACTTGGTCGCCGCTGTCGTACCAGTTCGCCTACACGTTGTACACGATGCACTTCCCGGTCGACAACATGACCGGGTATGTCGCCGGAGATGCTGGCGGTGCCGCCGTCTACAAGACGACCGACGGCGGCGCCACGTGGACAAGGAACGAGAGCGGGTTGTCGCAGCCGGTTCGCTGCATCCGGTTCGTTGGCGGAGTGGACATGGGCTATGCGGTCGGCGAGGCTGGCACAATCGCCAAGACGACCGACGGCGGCGCTACGTGGACCCCGCAGACGTCCGGTGTCGGCGCCGACCTGCTTTCCGTTTGCTTCCCGGTGGATGCGGATACCGGCTACGTTGTCGGCGACTCGGGACGGGTACTCAAGACGACGAACGGCGGTGCGGACTGGGTTCCGCAGAACTCGGGCACGACCAATCTGCTGCGGACGGCGGCGTTTGCCGGCAACTGCCAGACCGGGTTCGCCGGTGGTTCGTTTGCGGCGATCCGCACCACAGATGGCGGAGCAACGTGGCTGCCTGAGTCCGTGCCTGCCGGCCATTGGCTGACATCGGCGCAATTCTGCGGGACTGACACCGGTTTTGTGGCCGGGGAGGGGGGCGCGGTAGCCAGAAGCGTCGACGGCGGCGCAACCTGGCAGACCCAGACCACGGGTATTGGGAGTGACCTTCACTCGGTCCATTTCACCGACGCCCTCAATGGCTACGCGTGCGGCGACGCAGGGGTCGTCATCAAGACCACGGACGGCGGCGCGAGTTGGGTTGCCGAAGAGCGTCCGGTTCCGTCCTTGGGCGGCCGGCTGTCCGCGACGGTTGTCCGCGGCGCGCTGTCCCTGCAGGCGGATGGCGAGGGGCGAGTTGCTCGACATCACCGGCCGCAAGGCGCTCGATGTGCGGCCCGGCCCGAACGACGTGAGCGGGCTCACGTCGGGCGTCTACTTCCTGGTGCGAGAAGAGCCAAGCGCCGCAAGCCTGAAGCACCAGGCTCTCCGCAAGATCGTTGTCGCGCGATAGCGGCCCGACATCGGGTGGGGCAACCGATTCACGGCGGCCCGAGCCGGCGCTTTACAGCGGCCCATGCTTCGCTATCATCACTCGCTCACGAAAGGAGAAATCATGCGTAGTGTATTCGTGCTGGTTGTCGTAACTCTGCTGGCCGCGACCGCGTCAGCCCAGTGGGTTGACACGACGCTCACGGTGGCCGCCGGACCCTGGAGGTTCTGCCACAACTCACAGAACGACAGGGTCTACTGCGGTTGCTTTTCGGCTGACACAGTGGCCGTGATTGACGGCGCGTCCAATGCCATCCTCACGTCGCTCGCGGTCGGCCGCCTTCCGCATGACCTGTGCTACAACCCGACCGACAACAAGGTCTACTGCGCGAACGAAGACAGCGGGAGCATCACGGTGATTGACGGCGCGTCCAGCTCTATCATCACTACAGTCGAGACCGGCCGGCAGCTCTGGGACCTCTGCTACAACTCGCAGAACAACAAAGTCTATTGCACGGCCTACTCCGTCGACAGCGTGTTCGTGGTTGACGGCGCAACCAACGCAGTCATCGCCCGCATCCGGGTCGGCAACGACGCCTACAACCTGTGCTACAACAGCGCGGGCAACAAGGTGTACTGCGCGAACCGGGCCGATCACACCGTGACTGTCATTGACGGCGCCAGCAACGCGGTCCTTGCCACGGTCCCGGTCGGGGCCTATCCGGCCGCGTTCTGCTCCAACCCGGAGGAGAACAAGGTCTACGTCGCGAACTTCGACGCCAGCACGGTCACGATTATCGACGGCGCGTCGAACGCGGTCCTTGCTACCGTCGACGTCGGTGCCGGCCCGTACGGGTTCTGCTACGACTCGGTGGATAACCGGGTGTTCTGCACCAACATCTCAGCCGGCAGCGTGAGCGTGATTGACGGCGCGTCGAATCTGGTCCTCGACACGGTGGCGGTCGGGGCGGGCCCGCGGGGTTGCTGCTACTGCGCGCAGCACAACCTGGTTTTCTGCGCGAATAGCAACGCCTCGAGCGTTTCGGTGATTGACGCCGGAACTATGTCTGTCATCGTCACCGTACCGGTCGGCGCCGGTCCTCAGAACGTCTGCTACAACCCGCAGGACGACAAAGCCTACGTGGCGAGCTTCGATGCGGGTACGGTGACAATCCTCAACGCCGGCGCCGGCATCGAGGAGACGCCGAGCACCAAAGTCCTAACGCCGAACCGCGGGGCGACCGTCGTCCACGGGGTGCTGTTCCTTCCGGCAGCCTCAAGCCTCAAGCCGCAAGCTCCAAGCCGGCTGATGGACATCTCAGGCACGAAGGTGCTTGACCTGCACGCGGGCGGCAACGACGTGCGCGCCCTCGCGCCCGGTGTCTACTTCGCGCGCGATGCGTCAAGCGTCCGCCGGGTCGTGATTCTGCCCTAGCCTCGCTGCCGGCTCGCCGCGCCGGCAGCCACGGCCGCGAGGTTGTCGGCCGCATGAGAGCCGGCGACCGCTGACGTCGCGAGCGCTTCGCGTCGCGCTTGCATGCCGGTGGCTCGTGCATTATCATGGCCCGATTCGAGAGGAGGCAAGATGAAGAAGTCACTGTTCGCACTGCTCGCGGCCCTTGCCGCCGCCGTGTTCAGCACGGGTTGCGGCAAGGCCGAAGAGAAACCGGCCGCCAAACCGGCGGCTGCGGCTATCGACATCTCATCTCTGCCGGAGTTCCTCCGCTACCCGGGCGCGACTCCCACCGAGCGCATGGAGCTCAACACCGAAGACAGCAAAGGCACGAGCTGGCTGCTCGTGAGTTCCGACCCGCGAGCTCAGGTCGAGGAATGGTACCGGGCCTCGGTCGAGAAGGCAGGATGGGTCAGAAACCCGGATGGGGGCAAGGTCGGGCTGCTTGAGTGGGTCAAACCGGACAAGACTGAGACAATCAAGCTGCTGGTCTACGAGAAAGACGGCAAGACCAACATCTCGCTCACCCACGGGTTGAAGTAGGTCGCCGACCGGCCCCTCTCCCGCCGAATCACTCTCCTCCGCTGACGCGGCAGCCCGCGCCCGCGCCGCGCTTTCCCCCGTCCGTCACTGGAAACTCGCGCCCACGGGGCGCATGAAGGCTCATCGGCAAGCTCGCCGCGAAGTTCCTCGGAACGTATCCCGCGACGCTTTCCAGGTTGTTACTTCCAGCGTGTATTTCAGGGCGTGGGCGAAGGGATAGTCCATCACGTACTCAAGCGTGCCCACCATCGTATCGCGAGCTGGTCCCGAACTCGTTCGCGTTGAGGTTCACGGCGTTGTACGTGTAGAAGTTCGGGAACAAGGTCGTCGCGAGATTCCCCGCATTGTCCGTCGTGAAGTCTCTTTCGAGGTCTCCTCAGAAGGCATGCCGAAAGCTACCGGTCCGGACTCAGGACATAGGTAACAGGTTATTATCAGGACATAGGTAAC
>CAZVCQ010000064.1:0-10563 GCA_964626085.1 uncultured bacterium | reverse complement strand
ACCTATGTCCTGAGTCCGGACCCCCATAGCTATCCCCGTGGTCTCCGAAGTCACGACCCGAGGAGCTTGGCGAGGAACGAGGCGGGCTACTTGCTCGGCCATTTCCACCGCTACTTCGTCAGCTACCTCGCGAGCAACAACTGGAGCTCCTTGTCCGGTTCCTTGCCGAGCAACGAGTCAGGTTCCGTCCCAGGGTCCTTGCCGGGTTGCAGTCCAGATTCCCGTCCAAGTCCCTTCCCGAATCCCCTTGCAGAGAGCCTCGTAACCAACTTGCCGAGCTTCTTGGAGAGGAACCAGGAAGGTTCCGGCGTACTCCGCGGCCCGACTCTCTGGGCTTGCGGCTTGGGGCTTGCGACCGGCTGCATTGGTTCTGCCGGGCGAAGAACCGGACCCGGGCGCTAGAAGATACGGCGGTTGTAGCTCAGGCTGGCACGCTGGGAGCTGAATCCGGGCATGTCCGGCGATTTGCTCGTGAAGATGGTCAGGCCCCAGCCGAGTGCAAGTGCATCCCTGGTGGTTAAAGCAAAGCTGTGGTTGCCGGCAATCGGGTAGGCTTGGCCTGTCGCCGACGGCTGGTAGGCAACCGACAGGCTGTTCTGCAGGCGGTCACGGAAGAAGGACTTGCCCGCGGACAGGCCGTAGTTCTGGTAGCTCTGCGTGCTGTCCGGCCCGGTGCGGGCGAGGTCGTATGTGTGGCTGAACGACGTGGAGAACGTAACCGGAATCCCCGGTGTAATCGAGTAGCTGAGCGCAATGGTCAGGGGCCGGCTCGCTTCGGTCTGGCCGGAATCGGCATTCTCGTAGGTCTGGTAGCTGGCGATGGCGCTGAGCGTCTGGTTGATGCCCCAGTTGCTGAGGTTCAGGCTCGGTCCGGCCGAGATGAAATGGGTGGTGCTGTTGACGTCGAAGCTGCTGTCAGGTGCGTCTTTGACAAACCGGCTCAGGCTGTAGTTCGCGGCGATGCCGAGCTGGCGAATCGGCGCGCAGTTGGCGGTCAGCCCGAATTCCCGGTTGATTGCGGTCGCGGCTTTCGTGCTGTCGAGGTTGTCAGCACCCAGTTCGGCGTAGGCATAGAGGTCGGTCTTGGGGATGGCCGACGTGCCCGCGCTCAGGCGGAGGTGGCGGTAGTCGCTGGTGATGCCGGCCAAGCCGAGCGAGGTGTAGCCCGGGCCGACATAGGCGGCCTCGAACGCGAGGTTCATAAACGATGGCGTGAAGGCCAGGCCGGCGCGCAACGCGAAGTCGGCACTGGAGGAAAGCCGTGGCGTAAAGAACTTGTAGGCGAACTTCGGAATCTGCTCGTTGTCGAGGGACTCGCTGCGGACGTTGCTCGAGTAAGCGCTGCCGCCAGCATCGAGCGTCAGCCGCAGGCTGTTGATGATGTTGATTCTTGAGCTCAGCCCGAGCACGACGTTCTCTGCCGGCGCAATCGGCGCTGAGTCGCCCGCCGCCAGGTTCGACATCGTGTCGTCCGCGATTTTGAGGACCGTCAGGGCAAGCTGCTCGGCGCCGAACTTCAGGCCGAGAACGTTCCGATCGTAGGCCCAGTCCAGTGAGTCCTCCGAGGCCCGGCGCGACTTGCCCGCCACGACGCCGAAGCGAAACGCGCCCGGGAAGAGCTCGAGGCCGCCGCCGTAGAGCGAGACGCCGGAGAGTGTGAATTCGGAGAAGGAAGTGGAGAAGTCGCCAGCGTATATCCGGCCCCAGTTCCAGGCCGGCGTGAAGCTGAAGTCGTTCACGCGCTGCGTGGTGAACTGGTCGTCGGTGCTGTAGCGGAGGTTGAGTCCCGCGGACAGGAGCCACCACGAAACCGAGCCGTTCAGGTCGCCCCAGTAGGTGGTCGCCGGCCGGCGGCCGCGGGCGGTATCCGAGTTGTGCTCGTAGTCGCCGCCCACGGCGAAATCGAGGCCGAAGCTCGGTTTCTCGATCGCCAGGCCCGGAGCGGCCAGGAACACAAGCAGGAACAGGAGTCTGGTCATGGCTTTCCCTTCATTCCATCAACAGCGAAACCCGGGACGCGCAGCCGCCTGAGTTACTCCGCTACCGTGATGGTCTTCTCCACGGTGCCGATGCCGCCTTCGTTGTCGGTGACGGTCAGGATCACGGGATAGTCGCCCTGCCAGGTGAAGATGTGCTCGACGGTTGCGCCGGTCTCGGTCGCGCCGTCGCCGAAATCCCATCCGTACGTAGCGACACTGCCGTCCGGGTCGCTGGAACCGGTGGCGTCGAAAGTGGCGCTCTGGTTGACGCGCACGGTGTCGGGCGTGAAGCTGAATGATGCAACCGGCGCGGCGTTCGTGCTGAGCGCCAGCAGCCGGGGCAGGGTCGCCATACCGGCATAGGCGGCGTAGCCCACGGCCTCGTAGCGCGCGCCCTTGCGGGCGTCCTTGGTGTTCCAGGTCAGCGTGAATCGGCGCGACTTGCCCGGCGCGAGGCCCTTGAAGTCCTGACTCAAGGTCTGGACCAGTGAATCCGGCAGCCGCACCTCGACGACCGCCTGGCCGGCGAGTTCGATTGAACCGGTGTTCGTGACCTCAAGCGCAAACTGCACCGTGCCGCCCAGCTTGAACTGCTGGGGCGTCGCACTGAAGCTCGTCAACTCGCACTGAGGGCTGCCGATTCGGAACGGGACCTGCTCCCGCCCCACCTCGTTGCCGCCGGAGTCCTTCACGACAACGGCCAGGACGTATTCGCCGGCCGGGGTCGCGCCGCTCGGCCATTCGAACATCACCGAATCGCTCTTCGCGAGACGCTCGACCTTCTGTTCCGGGATATTGCCGACCCGACTGTCGCCGTAAGCCTGCGTCACGGCGGCAGTGACGCTGACCGGCTGGGCGGGCCCGCTGTTCTCCAGGCGCAGCGTCGCCCGGACCTTTGAGCCCGGGTCGTACGCAGCCTGGTCCAGGCCAAGGCCAGCAATCACAACGGTCGTCTTGACGTAGCGGACGTCGAACTCGTAGCTCGTGGTTATCGCGAGCTCCGAAGTACCGGGGTCGTAGACGAACGGGTACACGGCGATGGCGAGCATGGAGCCGCCCGCGGGACCGGCCACGACGTTCCAGTCGAAGTCCTTTTCCGGGTAGCGGCCGGGTGTCACGGGAATACTGCCCTTCTGGACGTCGTCGAGCAGCACCGGCGGCAGCTTCACCCCGGTCTGCTTCTGCTCGGGTGAACGGCTCTTGAGGGTCACGGCCTGAATCCGGTAACCCTTAGGGTAGTCCTGGGTGTCCATGTAGTAGGGGATTTCGGGCCGGCCCTCTTCGGTAACCAGCAATTGTCCGCCGGGCAGAACGATGTGGCTGAACTCGCCGTACTTCACGATCTGATAGGCGGGTATCTTCACGGTCAGGGTCGTGGGCGGCTCGGCGCCCAGCGCGACGAGCGCGACGGAAAGCAGGATGCCGACCCCGACAATGAAGCCCGGCATCAGGGCTCCGTGCTTCGTGTTTATCTGCATGGTTTCACCTCGTTTCCTACCACGGGTCGCCATAGTAGTTGTACTCCCATTGCCAGAGCTTGTGGTACTTGTCCTGGAACATCCACAGTATACCCTTCAAGTACTGCATCCAGTAGAGGCCGGCTCCGCCCGACTGACGCCCGGCGTGGGTGAACCAGGGCCAGAAATGGCCCGCGGTCGCATCGCTGTTGATTGAGACCGCGGAGACCTGTACGGCACCGAGGAACCCGCGGGTGCCCTGCTTGGCCAGGCAGGCGCGGACGATGGAGTTCGCCGCGCCGTAGGAACCGGACAGGCACGTGAAACCGACAAAGAGCGGCAGGTGGACGTTGTCGAATGACAGCCCCGGCACGTTGCCGCCTTTGAAACAATCCCAGTCGTTGACGTTGCCGTGGCCGGTGAAGAGTACTACCGAGCGGCCGTTGGCGTTCGACTGGACCGTTGAGATGCGCACGGCGTCGCTGCCCAGCGCGGAGAACTTCGTCTTGATCGTAGGGCAGCTGTGGCTGTTCAAGTAGCTGGCCCCGCTGGTAATCGCGTTCTCGAAGCTGGTCTGGCAGGCCGCACTGCCGCCGTCGCGGCCGCTGAACAGGTAGGCCGGGAACGCGATGGAACGCGACTGCGGCAGGAGGCTCGCTCGAATCGGGCGTTCGAGCTCCTGGGCGGTTCGGCCGACGATACGCCCGAGCGCGAACTCGGGGATGTTGTCGCCATCGCAGTCGGCCCACGGGTAATCCGCGCGCTCGACAATCGTGGTCGGCCCGCTGTTGGACCAGGTGACCGTGAAACCGGAGATGGTCCAGGTGCCGACGATGTTGTCCTCACCGACAATCAGCACGTAACTCCCCGGGTCGCCACCGCTGGGCGTACCCCAGTTGGTCGCCAGATTGCCGCACAGATACCCGCCGGGCCGCAGCCAGTTGCGCAGGTCCCACTGGTTGGTGCCCGGGTCCACGTACGCGACCACGCCGTTGCGCGCGACCGCAAGTTTGCCGACCCAGTTCAGGAGCGAGTTCACCTGGTTGTCGTTGTACCAGGCATAGAGCAACTTCGGGTTCGTGAGAATCAGGTAGTGGGAAGCCCGGAACGCGCCGGAAAAGACGTCGGTAACGACTATCCTGGCAGCGGCCATGTCGGGCACGACGCTGTACTGCGTGCCGCCGAGCTTGTACGTCACCACCAGGGAGTCACAGATTCGCCGCGCGGGCCAGTGGTTGGCCATAATCGGCACCGCCTGGTAATTGACGTTGCAGTGGCCGCCCGGATAGCGGCCGGTGAACTGGACCTTGTAGACCCAGCGCTTGGCGCTGTCGCCCTGGCTGTAGACCTCGCCGATGTTGGCGGGGCCGGTGCAGCACTGGAAACCCTGGTTCCAGACCTTGATACTGAGGTCGGTCGCGCCGGTCGGATAGTCAATCTCGATCTTGACGTTGTAGTGACTGCCGCTGCGCGTCACGGTCGTCTTCGCGGTAACCTTGCGGTAAACGACGAGGTGCATCATGCTCGTGTCGAACTGCATCTGCACCAGCATCTGCTCGCGGTCGAACCGGGCGACGTTGCTTTTGCCCTCGAAATCACCCAGCGGCCGGTTACGGGAATCCAGCGCCTGTACCTGCCAGACGTAGTGCTTGCCGACCACGAGGGGGCGGGCGTCATTCGGATAGACGTAGGTCGTGCGGTTCGGGACCATGACCTCGTGATGCGACCGGTTGTTGATCGCCTGTTGCCAGGTCTGACGCGGCCCGACCTCGCACAACCGCAGCCGGTAGTTGACGTGAAAACCCTGGAACGTGCTGACCGGCGTCCACTGGAACGTCGGGAAGCTGACGCGGACGGCGCTTGAATCCGCGGGCGAGCGCAGCTCGGGCCGGCGAAAACCCAGGATGTAGAACCGGGCGGTCTGCTCAACCAAGACCTTCTGCGTGTCTCCCACGGCCGGCACGAGCTTGACCCTGAGGTCGTATGCGCCTTCGGGAAACCGGTTGGTCCTGACTATCTGCTGTCGATAGCGTGCGTTGTACTCGATGTCGTGGTAGTTGAGGAAATCCCGGTTGTCGCGCTGTGCGCTCCCGGGCCCACTGAACGCAATCGTCTTCGAGAGCCCGGACGCAATCTCCTCGCGCGCCATGGCCGACGTCACCGAGGACTTGAGCATGACCTGGGCCGGTTCGGGCCCGGTGTAACCAATCATGATGGCTACGATGCCGGGCATCCGTTCCCAGTCCGCGACGCTCGGACTCGGGTACGGCTCGCACGACAGCGTGAGCGTCCACTGGGCGTATGAACTGCCGGCGAGCGTCAGAAGAATCACCAGCGCCAGACACCAATGGCGATTCGATAGTCGGGCACATGTAACCATACTCCCTCTCCTTATTAGGCGGGCCGCCGGCAGCCCGTGCTCCTGCCCGGGCCGCCGGTTGATTGCGGTCAGATCTCCCATCAACTACTTCCAAGACGTAGTGCTCCGGCCCGCGTCGGTGATTTCGCACTGCGTTGACCGAAACGCCTCGCCACCGTGTCTTGTTATACCCGAGCCGGCCGGAGAGTCAAGCGCGAGCGAGGAGCCAGCCCGGCCGTTGGTCCGGCGCATCCGGTCATCCCGCAGAATCGGAGGATGGAGCCGAGCAAGTGCTTGACGGGCCGGCGACGGGACGCGTGTCCCCGCCATCGGGCACATAGTGCAGCGGCGGGGGGTTGCCTCCCCGCCGCAGTATGTTGAGGGCTTCTCGCCTAGTGCGTGACGATGACCTTGGCCACGGGCGCCTCGGCGCCGGCCACACGCGCGAAGTAGATGCCGTCTGCCAGCAACCGGCCGTCCAGAGTGGCCTGGCCGCGGCTGAACTCAAGCGTGCGCACGATGCTGCCGGTCGCGTCGTAGAGCTCTATCGCCTTCTCGAGCCCGGTCGGGTTGAGCAGCCGGATGGTGGTCGCGTTGCCGAACGGATTCGGGCTGACGTCAATCCGTGCCGGCGCCGGTGTCGGCTGCAGCCACTCGAAGATGCCGACCGGGCCCGATATGGTCGCCCTAGCGCAGAAGTCACGCGACGCGGCGTCGCGACCCGGCGACCAGATGCCCGCGTTCTCTTCCCAGCTCTGGTTCGAAATCGGCGGCACCGAATCAAAGCCGAATGTCGGTTCGGTAGCCGTGTCCGAAATCGCGCCGACGTAGAACGCACCATCACTGATGACTACTGGGCTGGGAGGGGTTACAGTGAACCAGCCCGTCGTCGAGACGTTTACCGTAGTCATGTATAGTGTGTCACCCGGCGTTCCGTCCGGACCGTTGTCGTCAAAAATGCCGACCGTCGGGTCCGACGGTACCGCTTGCATGCCCAGGTAGACCCGCGCGCTCTGCACCGAGCACGGATAGACCGGCGGCACAAAACGGTTGGCGGCCCCTCCCGGCGCGCTCCAATACCTGTTCTGGTTCGGTACGGAATCATAGGTGAGGGTCGCCGGCAAGGTGACCACGTGGAGCTCTACGGCCGCGGTATCGTTCACCGGCACCATGTCGCCGGTCAGCTTGGTGTAGACCTTGATGAAATAGGTGCCGTTCGTGCTCGGGCGCCAGGTGTTGGCGAGCGCCAGCGACTCGGTCTCGCCGGGGTTCGATGCCGAGGCCCACATCGAGTCGGCGAAGAGAACCGAACCGTTCAACCTCTGAACCTTGAAGTAGGTCTGGTATCCGGCTTCGGCCTGGTTGCCGTAGTTCCTGACCACGGCCCAGAAAGAAAGCGGCTCGTTGTTGATGGCGAATACACCGCCGCTGCGGTCGTTCATCGCGTTGCGCACGCCCACGTCACGGACCTGCAGCAAGTTTGAGTCGGGCGGGAAGAATCGGACCGCAAGATCGGGGTGAATCGCGTTGCCCGCCGGCGTCGTCCCCGACAGATAGTTGAGGCCGATTACGCCCGATATGTTCTCGATGCCGGTCTGGTTGTTGCTCGGGCCCCAGCCGTTGTACGGCGCGCCGCTCTGCTCCTTGTACTGGAACGTGATCGACGAGTCGGCCTTGGTCAGAATGATCTGGAACGTGTTGTTGCCACCGGTGCTCCAGAATTCGATGCTGTCGTACTCGACGATGAAGCTGTCAGCTCCATTGGACCAGTACCAGACCGAGCCGTTGGTTGAGACGGTGTCCTCCGGGTTGAGGTCGCTCAGCAGCGCGGCAAGCTGGTCGTTCGGCCGCTGCGGACCCGGAACCGGCTTGAAATCCGATGCGTTCGATGCCTTGTCACCGAACGTTATGTAGCCATTGGACCCGATGACGACCGAGTCGACTCGGTACCAGTAGTAGGGGAATTCGAAACCGACTGGGAACGGTCCGACGCAATTGTCGTCGACCAGTCCCGTTACCCTGGTCCCGACGCCCTTGATGCTCACCCAGTTGTAGGTCGGAGCACCCGGGGCCGTGGTATCCGAGTCCAGCCACTTGTACCCATAATCATCCGGCCCGCCGCCGCCGAGCAGCACCGGTGCGCTCGCCGGCAACCGGCCTTCCGGTGACGCCGCCACGCTGGACGACATCGTGACGCCCGGCGTGAGCGCCACCAATACTACTGACAGAATCGTCACAAACATCGGTCCTCCTTTTGTGCCCCAAGTCAGCAGGGCCAGACTCGGTCCTATCTCACAGCCGCCCGACCGCCGAGCGAAACGGCACCATGCCTCTGCCTGCGGACTCGCCGCAGTGCGTAGGTCTGTTCAACTGGCTGGCGCGTGACAACCGTAGCAGAAGGCGCCTCGGTCCCGGCGACCCGCGCGAAGTAGATGCCGCCTGCCAGATGCAGACCCGTCAACGGCGACGCGGTCGCGACTGCGGGCCGTTCCTGACGGCTGCATCCGTGCAATTCTACCCCAGTGTCAGCCTTGGTCAAGGAGACGGAAAGGAGCGCCGCTTCGAGCAGTCTGCGGCTTGAACGGGAATGGGGCGCATAATGCAGCGGCGGGGAGTTGCCTCACCGCCGCAATGTGCAAGGCCGTTCTTCTAGTGCGTGACTATGACCTTGGCCACGGGCACCTCGGCACCGGCGACACGCGCGAAGTAGATGCCGTCCGCCAGCAACCGGCCGTCCAGAACGGCCCGGTCGCGGCTCAGGCTGAGCGTGCGTACGATGCTGCCGGTCGCGTCGTAGAGTTCCACCGCCTTCTCGTGCCCGGTCGGGTTGAGCAGCCGGATGGTGGTCGCGTTGCCGAACGGATTCGGGCTGACGTCAATCCGCGCCGGCACCGCCGCCGGTGTCGGCTGCAGCCACTCCAAGATACCGACCGGACCGGCAACCGTCGCATTCGCGCAGACATCGCGCGTCGTGGCATCACGATCCGGACCCCAACCTCCGGTGTTTTCCCAGCCCTGGTTGGAAAACGGCGCCGATAGGTCGACGCCGAACCCCGGGGCGCTGGGAGTCCAGGAAACAGCTCCAACGAAGAACGCGCCGTCCGTGATGACAACCGGCGGGGATACGGAGAGCTGGAACCAGTTTTGATCATTCACGTTGACGGTATCGCCGAACAGAATGGTCCCGGGAGTGCCTCCGGGACCGTCGTCGTCGTAGACCGCCATCAGGACGTCAACTCCGGTCCCGCTCATGTACTGGCGGATAGAGTTGATTGAGCACGGGTAGACCGGCGGTACGAAGCGGTTCCCGAATCCACCCGGGCCGTTCCAAGCCGGGAAGCTGCCCGCAGAGCCACCGTCATAGCTGAGTATTCCCGGGAAGGTGAGCACGCGAAGCTCGATCGACACGGTGTCGTTGACCGGCACCATGTCGCCGGACATCTGGGTCCAGACCTTGATCAAAAACGTGCCGTTCGTGGTTGGAGTCCAGGTACTCGCGAGCGCCAGCGACTCGGTCTCGCTCGGGCTCGAGGCCGCTGCCCACATCGAGTCGAGGAAGAGAACCGCACCGTTTGGCCTCTGGACCTTGAAGAAGCTCTGGTATCCGGCTTCGGATTGGTTGCCGAAGTTCTTCACCACCGCCCAGAAGGAAAGCGACTCGTTGTTAATGGCGAACAGGCCGCCGTTGCGGTCGTTCATCGCGTTGCGGACGCCCGCGTCGTGGATCTCCAGCGAGGTCGACTCGGGCGGGAAGAAACGGACCGCGAGGTCGGTGTGAATCACGTTGCCCGCCGGCGTTGTGCCCGACAGGTAGTTCAAACCGATCTGGCCCGATACGTTCTCGATGCCGGTTTGGTTCGAGCTATCCCCCCAGCCGTTGTACGGCGCGCCGCTCTGTTCCTTGTACTGAAACAGAATCGAAGAGTCAGCCTTGGTCAGGAGAAGCTGGAACGAGTTGTTGCCACCGGTGCTCCAGAACGGGATGCTGTCGTATTCGACGATGAAGCTATCAGCTCCGTTGGACCAGTACCAGACCGAACCGCCGACGCTGGGGTCGATGTCACTGTTCAGCGGGGCAAGCTGGTTGTTCGGCTTGTCTGGGCTCGGGACACCCTTGAACGGCGATGCGTTCGCCGCCTTGTCGCCGAACGTGATGTAGCCGTTGGACCCGATGATGACCTCGTCGACGCTGTACCAGTAGTACGGGAAGTCGAAGCCAATCGGGAACGGCCCCGCGTAGTTGTCGTCGCTCAGGCCCGTCACCTGGGTCCCGACGCCCTTGATGCTAACCCAGCTGTAAGTGGGAGCGCCCGGGGCCGTGGTATCCGAGTCCAGGTATTGGTAGCCGTATGCGTCCGGACCGCCGCCGCCCAGCAGCACCGGCGCGCTGGAGGGCATCATGCCGCTTGGCGTCAGCGCCACCAGCGCGATTGACAGAATAGTCACGAACATCAGTCCTCCTTATTATTTGTTGGCCCGCGCATCGACGGGGCCGAAGTTCGCTTTGCCACATGCTGCCCGACCAGTAGCCAAAGCAGCCCCGCACTGCGTGCGGGTTCGGAGCAGAGGTGAATATAGGCTGCCCACGCCGGAAGTCAAGCAGAAGTGACGTCCCTAAACCCGACATTGAGTCACAGGATCGACTGGATTTCGCGCCCGACGGCCTGATTCGGCAGTCGGTAGTTGTCTGGTAGACCTGAGAGTACGGGCGTGTTGGGGCTGTTGAAAAAGCCTTGACACCTTGCTGACGGTTGGTGCGTGTAATAGT
>CAZVCQ010000063.1:0-10582 GCA_964626085.1 uncultured bacterium | reverse complement strand
CAACAACTCGACCCAGATGTTCCCGTCGAGCGTCTTCGCCGGGATGTTCGGGTTCCAGCAGGCCGAGTTCTACAACGTGCCCGAGGCCGAGCGCGAGGCGCCGAAGGTCAAGTTCTAGCCGCCGCCACCCGACAGGATCGTCGTGCCCGACCGGAAGAACCTCTACCAACTGATTGGCGCGAACAAGATGAAGACCGCGGTCTTCATCATCGCGTTCTCACTCCTGCTCGGGCTGGTCGGTTACGCGCTCGGCTGGTACTTCCGCTGGGGAACCGGTATCTATGTCTTGTTCGGTCTGTTAATAGTCGGCTACAACCTTGTCCTCTACTACAACTCTGACAAACTGGCGCTGGCGGTGAACGGGGCCAAACCCGCTGACCCGGCCGAATTCCGCCAACTGCACAACATCGTTGAGGAGGTGGCAATAGCGGCGGGAATCCCGAAGCCTCGCACCTACGTCATCGACGCTGAGGCGCCGAACGCCTTTGCGACCGGCCGGAACCCGCAACACGCCTCGATCGCGGTAACCCGCGGCCTGCTCCAGTTGATGAATCGCGAGGAGCTGCAGGGCGTGATTGCGCACGAACTCTCACACATCCGCAACTACGACATCCTGGTGATGACGATCGTCGCTATTATTGGTGGCCTGCTGGTGCTTTTCCGGGACGTGTTCCTGCGCTGGGGATTGTTCGGTAGCGGCGGCCGGCGCCGCGACTCACGGGGAGGCGGACAGCTCGGGCTGATACTGGTGGTTGGAGCCATCGTGCTCGCCATCGTCTCGCCGCTGCTGGTGGCCCTGATCAGGGCAGCCATCTCCAGGCAGCGCGAGTACCTGGCCGACGCCTCCGGTGCGCTCATCGTCCGCAATCCGTACGGGCTCAGCTCGGCGTTGAAGAAGCTGGGGGCCTACGAGGGTAAGCTGCGCACCGCCTCGGCCGCGACTGCCCACATGTTCATCGCCAACCCGTTCGGGAAAGACCGCGGCCGGTCGACGAACCCCTTCGCGTCGCACCCGCCGATTGAAGAACGGGTTCAGCGGCTCGAGCAGCTTACCTTGCCGGACGAACCCGCGGCCGGCTAGCCGCGGGTTGCGCGGCCCGGCCGGTCCGCTTTTCCCTGCCCGCCCGGCTTCTTGTAGAACCCGCCCTTTCTGAACCGGTCTCCGTTCCTCACGCACGGCGGCATCTCGCCCCTGAACTTCACCGAGTCCGGGCCGAACACTTCCCGCACCGATCCAATCAGTTCGTTACTGAGCGCGACCCGCTGCTCGCGCAGCTTCAGATCCCGGTGCGAGCCGTCCGGTTGAAGGAGCCTCAAGTAAACGAGACCGGTGCCCGGGTGCTCTTCCAGCCGCTCCTTGAGCTTCAGCAGCATCACGTCATCCATCTCCTTCTCAGGAACCGCAACCACGATTGCGGACAGGAACCGATTGCAGTCTTTGAACAGCATCACCCGTTCGGCCCAGAACTGGGGCACGCCGTGGCCGCGTCCTGACGAATCCGCTGCGCGCACCTTCACCGTGCCCTGCACCGCAACCAGGTTATCGGTCTTGAGTGTCGCGCGGCATCCCTCCAGCACGTCGGAGAAGACCATTACCTCAATCGAACCGTCGAAGTCCTCGACCGTGATAATCGCGTACTCCCGGTCCCGCTTGTCCTTGCGCGCGCGGCGTCCGGTGATCACCCCGCCCAGCGACGCCTTGTCGCCGTCGCGCATCGTCTCAATCTGAGCGATGGTCGAAAGACCCAGCGCCTCGTATTCGGCCCGGTAGGGTTCGAGCGGGTGGGACGAGAAGTAGAACCCGAACGCCGCCTTCTCGTAGACCAGCAACTCGTGGGTGTCGAACTTGGCCGGGGCCGGCTCCGGCTTGTCCTCGGCCGCGCCGAACATGTCGAACTGGCGTTCGGCAAACCTGAGCTTCTCCGAGGAAGCCTTGTTCATCTCCCATTCCAGCGAACCCAGCAGCACCGCCCGGTTCGGCTCGAAGCAGTCGAATGCGCCGGCCTTGATGAGCGACTCGACCGCCTTGCGGTTCACGATGCCTTTGGTCCGAACCAGGAAGTCGAGCAGGTCCTCGTAAGGCCCGTGCTCCTGCCGTTCCTTGACGACCAGCTCACTCGCCCCGGTACCGAGGTTCTTGACCCCGGCCAACCCGAACCGGACGTTGCCGCCGTCAATCGTAAACGGCACGAAGCTCGAGTTCACGTCCGGACCCAGTACGGCAATCCCCATACGCCGCGCCTCATTCACGAACTTCGCCAGCTTCTTGAAGTCCCCGAGTTCGCTGGTGAGTGTCGCGGCGATGAACTCGACCGGGAAGTTGGCCTTCAGATACGCCGTGATGTAAGAAAGGTAGGCGTAGCCTGCGGCGTGGGACTTGTTGAACCCGTACCCGGCGAACTTGGCCAGCAGGTCGAAGACCCGTTCCGCGGTCGCCTCAGGTGTCTTGCTGCTCTTCTCGCACCCCTCGATGAAGGCATCGTGCTGGGCTGCCATCTCCTCCCGGTTCTTCTTGCCCATTGCCCGGCGCAGCAGGTCGGCCTTGCCCAACGAGAACCCGGCCAGCGCCTGCGCCGCCTGCATCACCTGCTCCTGGTAGATCATGATCCCGTAGGTTTCGCTGCAGATCGTCTCGAGCAACGGATGCTCATACTCAATCGGCTCGCGGCCGGCCTTGCGGGCGAGGTACTGCGGTATCAAGTCCATCGGGCCCGGCCGGTACAGGGCTATCAACGCGATGATGTGCTCGATTCGGTCCGGCATCATCTGCCGGCAAAGGTCGCGCATCCCCATACTCTCCAGTTGGAAGACTCCGACCGTGTCCGCGCGCTGGAGCAGCTTGAACGTCTCCGCGTCGTCGAGCGGCATCGTCTCGATGTCGAGGCTCGTCCCCTTCTCCCGGACCAGCTTGGCTGCTTCCTCCACCACGGTCAGGGTTCGCAGGCCGAGAATGTCCATCTTCAGCAGCCCGGCTGCATCCAGCGCATACATGTCGTACTGAGTGCAGACATCCTCCCCCGGCGACCGATAGAGGGGCACCAGTTCGATGAGCGGTTGTGGAGCAATCACGACCGCGGAGGCGTGAATCGAGGCGTGCCGGGCGAGCCCCTCGACCTTGCGCGCAATAACCATCATCTCCTTGTACTCGGGCTTCTCGTCGACTGCCTCGTGGAGTTCTGCTACCCCATTGAGAGCCGCATCGAGCTCCATGTTCTGCGGAATCAGCTTCGCGATCCGGTCGACGTCGCCAATCGGGATGTCCAGCACTCGACCCACGTCCCGCACGGCCCCACGGGCCTGCATCGTGCCGAACGTGATGATCTGCGCGACCGATTCCTCACCGTAGCGCTTCCGGATGTAGTCGATGACCTCCTGCCGGCGTGCGTCCGCGAAGTCGATGTCGACATCCGGGAGGCTGACGCGCTCGGTCGTCAGGAACCGTTCGAAGAGCAGCCCGTAGCGCAGCGGGTCGATGTCGGTAATTCCGAGGCAGTAGAGCACGAGACATCCCGCAGCCGAACCTCTGCCCGGCCCAACCGGTATCCCTTTGGACCGTGCGAAGTCCACGATGTCCTTGACCACCAGGAAGTAGCCCGGGAACCCCATCTTCGCGATGACGTCGAGTTCGAACGCAAGGCGCTCCTCGATCGCCGGCGTCAGGCGAGGGTAGCGCCGGTGCAATCCCTCCCGTGCAAGGTGCTTCAGATACGCGAACGGGTCGGCAAAGCCCTCAGGCGGCTGGAAGTGAGGCAGGTGAAAACGGACATGCTCGAAGTCCAGCAGCAGGTTGCACCGGTCGGCGACTTCGCGGGTCCTGCGCACGGCCTCCGGCATGTCGGCAAACACCCTGGCCATTTCCTGCTGCGAGCGGAAGTAGAGTTCATTCGAGCTCATCTTCAAGCGGTTCTGGTCGGAGAGCTTCTTCCCGGTCTGGATGCAGACCAAAGCGTCGTGGGCGCGCGCGTCGTCCCGCCTCAGGTAGTGACAGTCGTTGGTGGCGACGATCGGGATGTCGAGTGTAGAGCTCAGTTCGCGTATTCCGGGGATGATCTTCTCCTGGTCGGCAAAGCCGGCTCGCATCACTTCCAGGTAGAAGTTCTCCGGCCCCAGCATCTGCTGATACTCCGACGCAGCCCGCATCGCCCGCTCCGGGTCGTCACGGTTCAGGTAGTAGTTCACCTCGCCCTTCAGACAACCGGACATCCCGATCAGCCCATCCGAGTGCCCGGCCAGCAACTCCTTGTCAATCCGCGGCCGGTAATAAAACCCCTCGAGGTAGGCCCGCGTCGTCAGCTTCATCAGGTTGTGGTACCCGGTCTCGTTTCGGCAGAGCAAAGTCAGGTGGAAGCTCGCCTCATGGACGTCGGAATCTGGTTTCTTTTCGGTACGGGAACGCGGGGCCACATACATCTCGGCGCCGATAATCGGCTTCACCCCCGCTTTCTGCGCTTGCTTGTAGAACTTGATTGCTCCGAACATGTTCCCATGGTCGGTTATGGCCAGTGCCCGCATCCCGTACTCGGCCGCCAGCTTGGCCACAGCTTCGACGCTCGATGCGCCGTCGAGCAGGCTGTATTCGGTGTGATTGTGGAGGTGGACGAAGTCCACTTCCGAGGGCTTCGCGGTCACGAACCTATAATGCGGGATGGGCGCCGCAAGTCAAGGACAGAAATTGACGCATTCCCAATTCCTAGCGACGACTCAAGGCAGGGAAATGACCACGGGCCGCTAGTTCCCGGAACGACCCTCGGGGATTGGGTGTTTCCTCTCTTGATTGGCCATTCGCAATTGGGACTTCGGAATTCCCGGGTCGAGCATCGACCCGGGCTATGGTTTCTGTTCGAACTCGAGGTGGAGTTTGAGGTGCGGACCGGTGAACTCGGGAGGCAACGGGGGCAGACGGTCGAGGACAAGCAACGCCCTCTCGCACGACGCGTCGTAGGCACCGTCACCCGACTTCTTCTCCAGCTTCACTTCCTTCACAGTTCCGTCCCGCTCGATGACGAACATAACGGTGGCATTCAACACCCTGGCCTCCCCCGCGTAGGGGTTGAGCCAGTTGTCGGAGATGCGGCTGAGAATGACGTTCAGGTAGTACGAATACCCGAGCGCCTCTGCACCCTCGATTCTCGCGCCGAGTCCCTGCCGTTTGACCACGTTCGAACCCCTCTTCGGCGCAGCCTTTGCCTCGGTCTTGGCCTTCGCCTTTGCCTTGGACTGAGGCTTCGGCTTCGCCTCAACCACGGTCGCGCCCTTTGGCTCGGCTGCTTCCGGCAGCGGCGTACCCGGGCTTACGACCGCTACGTTGAAGACTATGGGCCGGCGCGTGTCCTTGACCGCGCGGCTCATGCTGAGCAGCGCCGCGACACCAATCAGGATTGCGTGGCCGGCAAGCGATAGGAGAAGGTCCGGGGCGCGCCATCCGCGCTCGGTCCGTACGCGTGCGTTCATGGCAGCCAATCTAGAATTGCCAATTCCTAATTCCTAATTTCCAATCAAGCCCCAATGCCGGAATGCCCAATGCCGCTGGATATTTGGTAGTTGGTCATTTCCGCGTTGATTCGTCATTTCCACTTGGCCATTAGTCATTCAGGTAGCGACCTGCAGCGACCGAGCCGAAGCTCGCATGGCGACCTCTCTATTTGGGCAATGCAACGAGCCCTATATTCGTTATTCCCTGTTCCCGGATGTCGCCGAGCACCAGCATTATGGTCCCGTAGTCAACGTTCTTGTCCGCACGCAAGTACGCGCGGTCGTAGCTCCCGCGACCCAGTTGGTCGGCCAACGCCTTGGCAAACCCGGAAACGGTCGTCGCCTTCTTGCCGACGAATATCTGGCCGTCGGGCTTGATGCTGATCTCGATGCCCTCTTTGGTCTGGGGTTGGACCGACGAAGTCCGGGGCAGTTCGAGGTCGACGCCCTGGTTCCGGCTGAACGCCGTCGAAACTCCGGCAATCAGGAATATCACCATCAGCGTGAAACTGATGTCCGCCAGCGAAGTGATGTTCATCTCAGCCAGGAACTTGAGCTTCCGTTCTTTCATGATCGGGTCCGCTCCTCAATCTGCGACCCGACGATTTCGCGGCGCATGATTCCGGTCAACTCGGATGCAAACCGGTCCATCTCCGATTCCAGGTCCCGCGCCCGGCCCACGAAGTAGTTGTAGAACAGCGCCGCCGGTATCGCTACCACGAGCCCCATGACGGTCGTTATCAAAGCATCGGAGATACCCGGAGCGATGGTCTGGAGAGTCGGAATCTGGGTGCCGCGCAGGCTCAGGAACGTGCTCAGCACGCCCTGGACTGTGCCGAGCAAACCGAGGAACGGTGCGACCATGGTCGTAATGGAAAGGAATGCGAGCGAGCTCTGCAGCTTGTCCGACTCCCGAGATGCCGCGCGTTCCACCGCCTCGGTGATATTTGGTATCAACTGCTGCATCAGGTCGGCCCCGCCCTCGATCTTGCCGAAGTCGCCGCGCAGCGCATCCCACTCCTTGACCCCAGCCAGCAGCAGCCCGGACAGCGGCGACTGCTTCAGCCCCTTCGCGACCGTCTCATAGTCGCCCAGCCGAGTCCGATACCCGAACACGTTCAGGAACTGCCGGGTCTGGCGCGCCGCCCGGCCGAGCGTCCTGAGTTTACGGATGACTATCGCCCAGCTGACAATGGACATGAGCACGAGCGCGATGATGACACATTGAGCAAAGAAGCCGGCATGGATGAACGGCCCGAAGAAACCGCTGCTCGTGCCAGCGGCCGGCGTCATTGTCTACCGCTCCAGGGTCTGCAGCCGGTCCTGCGCGAGCTTGGCCTCGTTCGTGCCCCGATACTCCTTCACGACTCGGCGGAGCTGGTTCGCCGCCTCCGGCTTGCGGTTCTGAGCCAGGTACACGAGCCCGAGTTTGTACTCAGCGGCCGGGACCTTGTTCCCCTTCGGGAAATCAACCAGCACCTGCCGGAACCCAGTCTCAGCACTGTCCAGCTTGCCCAGCGAATAGAAGCACTCGCCAATCCAATACTGGGCGTTGTCCGCATTGTCGCTGGGCGAGAAAGCTGCAAGATACCGCCGGAACTCGCTGATTGCCACATCATACTTACCACGCGTGAAGTCAAGATATGCCGTGTTGTAGAGCTTGTCCGCGACGAGTCCCACCGTATCGGGGGTGGGCTTTGCCGTATCCGACTTCGGGGATCCGGGTTGCGCACCGGGAACCGACTCCGTCTTCACCGGAGTTATGTCGCCGCGGCCGGCGCCGACCCGGCGGCCGATTCGGTCGAGTCGGTCGCCATAATCCGCGAGTCGGGCATCGAGCTGGTCGAGCCGGCGATCGATCGTCTCGAGCTCGGTGAGAACGTCGGCGCGCAGTTTCGCCATCTCCTGGTCGTGGCGCGGCTGTGCTTGCTCGACCCGCATCAGCCGCACGGACATCGAATCAAGCACCTGGCCCCGACGCACGTACTCACGCTGGAAACTGCAGCCGGTGCACAAAACGGCAGCCAGCAGGCCAATCGCTGCTGCCATGCCAAAGCCGGCTGCGCGCTTGAACCTACTGGCCGCCATCAATCATCTGGTCTCTAGCGAAGTCCTTACTGGGCTGCCGTGAACTCGCAGCGCCGGTTCAGCTCGAACTGCGTCTCGTCCTGGCTCACCAGCTTCTCCTCGCCGAAGCTGATGGTCGAGAACATGTTCATGTCCGCGCCCAGCTTCAGGAGGTAGGCCTTGGCCGCTTCCGCGCGGCGCATGCCCAGCGCCATGTTGTATTCCGACGTGCCGATCGGGTCGCAGAAACCCGAGATGGTCACTTGCGCGTTGGGAGCCTTCTTAAGCTGATCGTAGTTGCCCTGGAGTATCGTCGCGTCACGGGCCCTGATGTCCGACTTATCAAAGTCGAAGTGAATCGTGGCCAGGTTCAACTGCACCTTGGGTTGCCTCTCGGTCATCGTGTCCGGCGGCGGGGGCGGCGGCACCGGTTCCGTCGTCGACACCAGCTTCTTCTTGGGGCAGCCGACCATGGTCAGCACGAGCAGCGCGCCCAGGGTCACGGTCAGGAGCTTTGCTGTGGTCTTCATCTACGTTCCTCCTTGGTCTTCATCACCGACATTACCTGCAGATTCGTCAAGATACGGCCACTCGCGACGGCCGGCCTGACCTGCTGTCGTATATTCTGGATGTAATCTACTGCCGCTCTAACTGCCTGTCAAGAGAAGCCTTTGGCCGCTTGGCTTCGAGCGACGAACGCAGGGCCGCGGTCACGCTGTCGCCGGTTCTTGACTCTCGACCGCACTTGCCTAACATCTACCCCGAAATGGATACTGCCTGATGGGCCGCAAAGTCCGACCCGCGCTGCGTGGTCTGGAAGCACTGGGCGCGAGGCTCAAGCAGATTCGCCGGCAGTCCGGCCTCTCCCAGATGAAGCTCGCCAGGCTGATCGGCTTCGACCCCGCCCACGGATACAAGTATATCCTGCGTCTCGAGAAGGGGCAGGTGCCCAACCCCACCCTGCGGACGATCGCTGCCTGCCTCGAAGCCTGCGGAGCGACGTGGCAGGCCATCGCCGACGTGCTCCCTGCTACCGGCACCGTTGTCACGCCCGCCCGTCAGCCACGAACCGTCGCTTCCCATCCGGTCTTGGGACCCATGACCAGCGGACCACGTCCCGAGACCCCCGACCAAAGCCCTCCGCCGCCACCGCCACCGCGGCGCAAAGACTCCCGCCCCATGCGCGAGCAACTCCGCTCCCGGCGCATCGAAGAGCGCGAGCGCCACACCCGTCGCTTCTGGTCCGGCGTCAAGCAGGTAGATGGAACGACCGCCGCCCTGCTCCACTCGCTGCGAATCCCGTCCTCGCTGCACCGCGCGTACCGTTCCTTCGCCCGTGCCTGCTGCTCGACCATCGACGCATTCGGCACGGCCCGACCCGGAACGGCCGACCGCGAGCTGGCCAAACTGATCCAACCCGCGGTCGCGCAAGGCCTTGATGGCAAGCTGCTCGCGCAGATACAATCGACCTGCACGCAGGTCTTCCGCTCACAACTACCGGCGGGGAACAAAGAGTCAGAGGGATAGAGAAACAAAGTGCCCGGCACTCGATCTCTTGATCCCTCGATCCCCGGATCCCTTTCCCTTACCGAATGAAGCGGCCCGCGCTCCTGCCGCTGCTGCTGCTCATTGCGGGCCTGGGAGCAAATGCCCAGCCGGTCGACTACACCATCTCGGCGCGGCTCGACGACGCCGCCGGACTGCTGCACGGCATAGAGACGGTCTGCTACCGTAACCAGACCTCGGACACGCTCGGTTCCATCTGGCTTCACCTCTACCCCAATGCCCTCCGTGGCCGCTCCACGACCTATGCGAGCGAACTCGAAGCGATGGGCCGGTTTGACTTCTCGCTCGCCCGCGAACGCGACCGGGGATGGATCGCAGTCGACCTGGTCGAATCCGGCGGCCGGGTCACCCTGATATCCGAGACGGAAACCGAACTCGGCCTGTTCCTTAACCCACCGCTGACCCCGGGCGAGTCGGTGACAATCAGCATCGGGTTTCGCACCCAGGTCCCGTCCCGGTTCGGCGAGATCTCCCGCAGCGGACGCAGCTTCGTGCTGGCCCACTGGTACCCCGAGGTCGCAGCCCGTACGCCGACCGCGGGCTGGCTGGTCGGCGGCTACCACGTGTTCGGCCACTCCCCTGCCGCATTCGCGGACTACCACGTCACGCTCGACGTGGCGGCCGACCTCGACCTGGCCGTGGCGGGCACGGTGTATGAACCCCCGGCACGCAAGACCTTGCCGGGCCGCAGGACGTTGCACTATAAGGCAGGAGGTGTAACTGAGTTCGCCGTCATAGCCGCGCCTGGGCTGAAGCGAGTGTCCCGTTCTATCGCCGGCACGAACATCACCATCCTGGCCCGCAGCTTCGCCAATGCCGATTGGTACTATGCCCTGATGACCGTCGCCGACATGTTGCGCCGGATGCAGGAATGGAACGGGCCGTTCCCGTTCGCAAGCCTGACCATCGTGGACGGCTCAGGTACCGTCGCTCAGGACGCATCATACCCCGGGCTGGTCGTGCTGGCCACGCGGCCGATTCCATACACACGAGTGTTCGAACAGGCGCTGGCGCACCAGGTCGCGCTGCAATGGACCGCGTGCGCGACCGGCGCCGACGAACTGAACGGCCCCGGCATCGCGCAGGGCCCGGCATCATACTCGGCAATGCGCTACATGGACGGCAAGTACGGCCGAACCAGCCTGGTATCGCACCCGCTGTTCCGCTGGCTGCTCAAGGGCCTCAACAACGAGTACTACAACAAACTCTACTACTACCTTGGTGCCTCGAACAACGTTCTCTGCAACGACCTGACCGAGTGCCGCGACCAGATCGGCTACCAGGCTGCCGTTCAATCGCGTCCCGCGCTGCTCCTGCTTGCCGAAGAACGCAGAATCGGGCGGCCCGCCTTCGACTCCCTGATGCGCAACTGGATGGAATCGCAACGAGGTGCACACCCGACCCACTTCGACTTCAAGGGACATGACCCAATTCGGCTCGGCGAATTGGGATCGTGTCCCGAGCCCGGAAGTCGAAT